>JAFEDP010000112.1 GCA_018241545.1 Pseudomonadota bacterium | reverse complement strand
GGCGCCGTACGCGTTCGACTTCTACGCGACGCTGCGCCGTCTCGAGTGCGCCTTCCCCGACAAGCCGCGCTGGGGCCGCGCGCTGCGGCCCGCCGACGAGCCGGTGCGGCTCGGCCAGGAGCCGTCGTTGAGCTTCGCGCCGGCGGCGCTCGCGGCGTTCACGCCCGCGACCGAGCGCGAGCCGGCGCGGCTCACCGTGAACCACTTCGGCCTGCTCGGGCCGAACGGCCCGCTGCCCACGCACCTGACCGAGCACGCGCGCGAGCGGCTGCTGCACCACGACGACCCGACCTTCGTGCGCTTCCTCGACCTGCTGCAGCACCGCTTCATCGCGCTGCTGTACCGCGCCTGGGCGCAGGGCCAGGCGTGCGTGAGCCTCGACCGCCCGGCGCAGGACGGCTACGGCGAGCACCTCGGGTCGCTGATCGGCCTCGGCACGCCCGCCGTGCGCGGCCGCGGCGCGGTCCCGGACGCGGCCAAGCTGCACTACGCCGGGCTCCTGGCGCGGCGCGTGCGCACCGCCGAGGACCTCGAGACGCTGCTGCGCGACTACTTCGGGGTCGAGGCGCGCATCGAGCAGTACGTCGGCCAGTGGCTCAAGCTGGCGCCGGCCGAGCGCACCGCGCTCGGCCGCGCCGGCGCCACGCTCGGCAGCCGCGCGGTGCTCGGCGAGACCGTCTGGGACCGCCAGCACAAGTTCCGCATCGTGCTCGGCCCGCTGTCGCTCGCCGACTACCGGAGCTTCCTGCCCGGCGGGCGGCGCCTCGCCGAGCTCGCCGACTGGGTGCGCAGCGACCTCGGCTTCGAGCTCGAGTGGGACGTGCAGCTGGTGCTCAGGCGCGCCGAGGTGCCCGAGATGCGCGTCGGCGCCGGCAGCCGGCTCGGCTGGACCAGCTGGCTCGGCCGGCGCACCGACCCCAATGACGCCAAGGATCTGTCGCTGGCCGCGGAGACGCAGCTGGCGCGACTGGGAGGAACTGCATGAGCGAGATCAGCCGGGAACTGTCCTTCGGGAAGCTGACGCCGCTGGCCTACAAGGCCATCGAGGGCGCGACCGTGTTCTGCAAGCTGCGCGGCAATCCGTACGTCGAGCTCGTGCACTGGATCAACCAGATCCTGCAGAACCCCGACTCGGACCTGCACCGCATCGTGCGCCACTTCGAGGTCGACGACTCGCGCCTCGCCAAGGACCTGACCGAGGCGCTCGACCGCCTGCCGCGCGGCTCGTCCTCGATCATGGACCTGGCCGACCAGGTCGAGACCGTCGTCGAGGACGGCTGGAAGTACGCGACGCTGATGTACGGCGTCGGCCAGGTGCGCACCGGCCACCTGATGGTCGCGATCCTGAAGAAGAACTCGCTGCGCAACGAGCTCCTGGCGATGTCGCGTCAGTTCGAGCACGTCAAGGTCGACGCGCTGACCGAGGGCTTCGACAAGATCGTCGGCGGCTCGCCCGAGGACCAGATGACCGCGGCGCTCGCCGGCGCTGCGCCCGGCGAGGCGAGCGGGGCGGTCGCGCCCGCCGCGCTCGGCAAGCAGGAGGCGCTCAAGAAGTACGCGACCGACCTCACGGCGCGCGCGCGCGACGGGCACATGGACCCGGTCACCGGCCGCGACGAGGAGATCCGCCAGATCGTCGACATCCTGATGCGGCGCCGGCAGAACAACCCGATCCTCACCGGCGAGGCCGGCGTCGGCAAGACCGCGGTCGTCGAGGGCTTCGCGCAGCGCCTGGTGCGCGGCGACGTGCCGCCGGCGCTCAAGGACGTGTCGCTGTGGTCGCTGGACATCGGCCTGCTGCAGGCCGGCGCCAGCATGAAGGGCGAGTTCGAGAACCGCCTGCGCCAGGTCATCGACGAGGTGCAGGCCTCGGCCAAGCCCATCATCCTGTTCGTCGACGAGGCGCACACGCTGATCGGCGCCGGCGGCGCCGCCGGCACCGGCGACGCCGCGAACCTGCTCAAGCCCGCGCTCGCGCGCGGCACGCTCAGGACCATCGCCGCGACCACCTGGGCGGAGTACAAGAAGTACATCGAGAAGGACCCGGCGCTGACGCGCCGCTTCCAGGTCGTCAAGGTCGACGAGCCCGGCGAGGACAAGGCCATCCTGATGGTGCGCGGCGTGGCCTCGGTGCTCGAGAAGCACCACCGCGTGCAGGTGCTCGACGAGGGCCTCGAGGCGGCGGTGCGGCTCTCGCACCGCTACATCCCCGGCCGGCAGCTGCCGGACAAGGCCGTGAGCCTGCTGGACACCGCCTGCGCGCGCGTCGCGATCAGCCAGCACGCCGTGCCGCCGGAACTCGACGACTGCCTGCGGCGCATCGAGGCGCTCACGACCGAGCTCGAGATCATCGAGCGCGAGGCGGCGGTCGGCATCGACGTCGGCGCCCGCCGGACCTCGGTCGAGGCGAAGCTCGCCGAGGAGCGGGCGCGCCGCGCCGGGCTCGAGGAGCGCTGGCAGAAGGAGAAGGCGCTGGTCGAGCGCCTGCTCGCGATCCGCGCCGACCTGCGCCGCGGTGCCGCCAAGGTGGAAGGCACCGGCAGCCCGCTCGAGCATTCCGCCGAGGCCGCCAAGGCCGGCGCACCGCCGCCGGCGCCGGCCGCACCGCCCGTCGATCGCGAGCGGCTGCTCGCAGAGCTTGCGACCCTGCAGGCGGAGCTCGCGTCCCTGCAGGGGGAGTCGCCGCTGATCCTCCCGACCGTCGACGAGCAGGCGGTGGCGTCGGTGGTCGAGGACTGGACCGGCGTGCCGGTCGGGCGCATGGTCAAGAACGAGGTCGAGGCGATCCTGTCGCTCGCCGACACGCTCGAGAAGCGCATCATCGGCCAGCGCCACGCGCTCGAGATGATCGCGCGGCGCATCCAGACCTCGCGCGCCAAGCTCGACAACCCGAACAAGCCGATCGGCGTGTTCATGCTCTGCGGCCCCTCCGGCGTCGGCAAGACCGAGACGGCGCTGACGCTGGCCGAGGCGCTGTACGGCGGCGAGCAGAACGTCATCACGATCAACATGAGCGAGTTCCAGGAGGCGCACACCGTCTCGACGCTGAAGGGCGCGCCGCCGGGATACGTCGGCTACGGCGAGGGCGGCATCTTGACCGAGGCGGTGCGCCGCCGGCCGTACAGCGTCGTGCTGCTCGACGAGGTCGAGAAGGCGCACCCGGACGTCCACGAGATCTTCTTCCAGGTGTTCGACAAGGGCTGGATGGAGGACGGCGAGGGCCGCTACATCGACTTCAAGAACACGATCATCCTGCTGACCTCGAACGTCGGCACCGACCTCATCATGGGCATGTGCAAGGACCCGGAGCTGCTGCCCGAGCCCGCCGGGATCGCCAAGGCGCTGCACGCGCCGCTGCTCAAGACCTTCCCGGCGGCGCTGATCGGCCGGCTGGTCGTGATCCCGTACTACCCGCTCAGCGACCAGATGCTGTCGGCGATCGTGCGCCTGCAGCTCGGCCGGATCGCCAAGCGCGTCGAGCAGCACCATGGCATCCCGTTCCGCTACGACGACGCCGCGGTCAAGCTGATCGTCGGCCGCTGCACAGAGGTCGAGAGCGGCGGGCGCATGATCGACGCGATCCTGACCAACACCGTGCTGCCGGAGGTGAGCCGCGAGTTCCTGCTGCGCACGCTCGCCGGCAAGACGCTGGCCGGGGTCACGCTCGGCGTCGCCAACGGCGACTTCGCCTACGGCTTCGACTGAGACGGCGCCGCGCGCCATGGCAGCCGGCAGCACCGCCGAGCCGCGCCGCGTCGGTCCCGACGAGGCGATCGCGATCGGGCTGACCCTGCACAAGGAGGGCCACCTCGAGGCGGCCGAGGCGATCTACCGCAAGGTGCTCGACGCCGTGCCCGGGCACGTCGACGCGATGCACTACCTGGCGCTGGTCGCGCTCGAGTCCGGCGACCCGCCGGCGGCGGAACGGATCATCGGCTACGTGCTCGAGGCGGCGCCCGCGCACGCCGACGCCCACGCCAACCTCGGGCTGGTCTACAACGCGCTCGGGCGCCTGCCCGAGGCCGAGGCCGCGTTCCGCCGCGCGATCGAGCTCGACCCCAAGCAGGCCAACGCCTACAGCAACCTCGGCATCGTGCTGCGCGCGCTCGGCCGGCCGGAGGAGGCCGAGGCGACCTACCGGCGCGCGATCGAGGTCAACCCGCAGCACGCCGAGGCGCACCACAACCTCGGCACGCTGCTGTCGGCGGGCGGCCGGATCAAGGAGGCCGTGCACCACTACTGCGTGGCCACCACGCTCGACCCGGCGCACCGCCAGGTGTGGCGCTCGCTCGCCTACGCGTACGCGACCATCGGCGACCGCGACAACGCGGTGCGCGTCGTGCGCGAGTGGCTGGAGCGCCACCCGGGCGACCCGGTGGCCGAGCACACGCTGGCCGCGACCTCCGGCGAGGGCGTGCCGGCCCGGGCCGCCGACGCCTACGTCGAGCGCATCTTCGACGACTTCGCGGCGACCTTCGATCTGCGGCTCGCGAGCCTCGGCTACCGCGCGCCGCAGCTGTGCGCGGCGCTGCTCGGCGAGCTGCGGGCGGCGGACGGCGGCGCCGAGGTGCTCGACGCCGGCTGCGGCACCGGCCTGTGCGCGCCGCTGCTCGCGCCCTACGCGCGCCGCCTCACCGGCGTCGACCTCTCGGCCAACATGCTCGACAAGGCGCGCCAGCGCGGCGGCTACGACGAGCTGGTGCGCGCCGAGCTCGGCGCGTACCTCGCCGCCCAGCCGGGCCGCTTCGACGTGATCGTCTCGGCGGACACGCTGTGCTACTTCGGGGACCTGGGGCCGGTGCTGGCGGCGGCCGCCGGCGCGCTGGCGCCGGGCGGCGTGCTGGTGTTCACCGTCGAGGGCGCGCCGCCCGAGGTCGAGGGCTACCGGCTCGACCCGCACGGGCGCTACTGCCACGCGCGCCCCTACCTCGAGGCCGCGCTCGCCGCCGCTGGGCTCGTGGCGCGCATCGAGCCGGCGCAGCTCAGGATGGAGGGCGGCGAGCCGGTCGCCGGCCTCGTGGTGGCGGCGCGGCGCGCAGGCGCGGCCCGCGCCTAGCGGGCAACCCGGGCGGATCGGATACAGGAGACAGTCATGGCGATGCGACCGAACGACATGGAGATCGACACGCCGCTCGGCCCCGGGCAGCTGCTGTTCCGCGGCCTCGTCGGGCGCGAGGAGCTCGGCCGGCCGTTCGAGTACCAGCTGGACCTGCTGAGCCGCAACCCCGGCATCAACTTCGCCGACATCCTCGGCAAGAGCGTGACCGTCAAGCTCGCGCTGCCGAGCGGCGACTGGCGCTACTTCAACGGCTACGTCACCCGCTTCGCGCAGGTCGGCATGCTCGGCCGCTACTCGCGCTACACCGCGACGCTGCGGCCGTGGCTGTGGCTGCTGACGCGCACCGCCAACTGCCGGATCTTCCAGGACCTGTCGGTGCCGAAGATCGTCGACCAGGTCATGCACGCGCACCCGCCGGCGCTGGTGGACTCCAAGTGCAACGGCGACTACCGCACCTGGGACTACTGCTCGCAGTACCGCGAGACCGACTTCAACTTCGTGAGCCGGCTGCTGGAGCAGGAGGGCATCTACTACTACTTCAGGCACGACGCCGGCCAGCACACGCTGGTGCTCGCGGACGCGCCGACCGCGCACGACGCGTTCCCCGGTTACGCGGAGCTGCCGTTCGCCGGCCACGACGCGCTGAACCCGGACCGCGACGGCATCACCAACTGGGAGCTGATGCGCACGATCCAGCCCGGCATCTACACCCACGACGACTACGACTTCGAGCGCCCCGGCGTCGAGCTGCAGACCACCAAGACCCGCCAGCAGGGCCACGACTTCGACCACTACGAGGTCTACGACTTCCCGGGCGAGTACCTGAAGGCGCAGCCCGACGGCGAGCAGTACGCGACCGTGCGCATCGAGGAGCTCGCGGCACAGTACGAGATCGCCCAGGCCGTCACCAACGCCCGCGGCCTCAGCGTCGGCAGCACCTTCAAGCTCACCGACCACCCGCGCGACGACCAGAACCAGGAGTATCTGGTGGTGGCGGCCAACTACGCGCTCGAGTACAACGAGTACGAGTCGCTCGAGGACACGGCCGGCAGCGGCTACCGCTGCAGCTTCACCTGCATGCCGAGCTCGCGGCAGTTCAGGCCGCAGCGCACCACGCCCAAGCCCTCGGTGCAGGGTCCGCAGACCGCGGTGGTGGTCGGGCCGTCCGGCGAGGAGATCCACACCGACAAGTACGGCCGGGTCAAGGTGCAGTTCCACTGGGACCGCGACGGCAAGAAGAACGAGAACAGCTCGTGCTGGATGCGGGTGTCGCAGCCGTGGGCCGGCAAGGGCTACGGCATGATCGCGCTGCCGCGCATCGGCCAGGAGGTCATCGTCGACTTCCTCGAGGGCGACCCGGACGAGCCGATCGTGACCGGGCGCGTCTACAACGCCGAGCAGATGCCGCCGTGGGCGCTGCCTGACAACAAGACCCAGAGCGGCGTGCTGTCCCGCTCGACGAAGCAGGGTGCGGCGAGCAACGCCAATGCGATCCGCTTCGAGGACAAGAAGGGCGCCGAGCAGCTCTGGATCCACGCCGAGCGCAACCAGGACATCGAGGTCGAGGCCGACGAGACCCACTGGGTCGGCCACGACCGCAGCAAGAAGGTCGACCACGACGAGACCGTCAATATCGGCCACGACCGCACCGAGACCGTCGGCAACAACGAGACGATCACGATCGGCAACGACCGCACCGAGTCGGTCGGCGGCAACGAGACGGTGTCGGTCGCCGGCCAGCGCAGCGTGACGATCAGCGGCGCCGACTCGCTGACGGTCGGCGGCAGCCAGACGATCACCGTCGGCGGCTCGAGCACCGAGACGATCGCCGTCAACGTCGCCCAGACGGTCGGCGGCACGCTGACGCAGACGGTCACCGGCGCGATCAGCATCACGACGCCGCAGGCGATGTCGATCACCGCGACGGCGGGCCTCAACATCACTGCGCCCGCCGGCGTCAACCTGCTCGGCGGCACGACGATCAACGGGCTGACCTCCGACTCCTCGTGGCTGTCGGCGATCGAGTACAGCGTCACGGGCCTGGCGCTCGGGGCCACCGGCGTCAACATCGAGATGAAGGGCGTCGACATCTCGGTGGTCACGATGAAGGGCGAGAGCGCCGCCATCAGCCAGGCCGAGCACGCCCTCAACAGCGTGGCGAGCGGGCTGCAGATGCTGAACCCGCTGACGCACATCTCCAACGGTGCCATCGCGCTCTACCGGCGCGCGATGACGATCGTGTCCTAGGCCGCCGCCATGCGCGTCAACTCCCCTTGGGCGTGGCTGGTGGCGGGGCTGGTGCTGGCCGGCCTCGTGGTGTGGGTGCTGGTCGGCGAGGGCCGCCAGTCGCGGCTGCGCGCCTCGGGGCTGGCCGCGAGCGCGCGCATCGTCGCCGCGCGCCAGACCGGCACCTGGGTCAACAACAACCCGGAGGTCGCGCTCGAGCTCGAGGTGAGCGTCCCGGGCCGCGCCCCGTACGCCGCGACGCTCAAGGCCGTCGTGCCGCAGCTCAACCTGGTCTCGGTGCAGCCCGGCGCGACGCTGGCGGTACGGGTGGCCCCGGACGACGCGCAGCGGCTCGCGCTCGACGAGCCGTGGGCCCGCTGAGCCGCCGGTGCGCGTCCTCAAGCCCCAGGCCCTGTCGGTACTGCAGCGCGGCTTCGAGCGCCAGCAGAACGCCTACCTCGGCGTCGCGGTGATCGCGTTCGCGCCGATCGCGATGGAGCCGGCGCTCCATTCCGAGCAGGAGCTGTGGCCGGCGGTGACGCCGCTGCTCGATCCCGAGGTGCCGCTCGACGCGGCCATCCCCAAGGTCGGCGGCGAGTTCCTGGTCGTCGGCAGCGCGCACGCGCCGCGCGGCGAGCCGGCGACGGGGCTCGAGCTCGAGGCGCGCGTCGGCAGCCTGCGCAAGGTGATCCACGCCTACGGGCCGCGCACGTGGGAGGACGGGCGCGCCGGCCCGCCGGCGCTCTTCACCGAGGTGCCCTGCACCTGGGCCGAGGCCTACGGCGGGCCGGACTTCGCCGCCAACCCGCGCGGCGTCGGCGCCGCGGTGCTCGAGACGCCGGCCGGGCGGCACCGCCCGGTGCCGCGACTCGAGTACCCGGACTCGCCGGCGACGCGCGCGGATGCGCCGCTGCGACCGGCGTGCTTCGCGGCGCTGCCGTCGACCTGGCCGCAGCGGCGGCGCTTCGCGGGCACCTACGACGACGCCTGGCTGAAGGGCGAGTACCCGGGCCCGCCGGCCGACCTCGACTGGCGCGTGCACTGCGTCGCGCCCGAGGACCAGTGGCAGCCGCAGCCATTCGCCGGCACCGAGGCGGTCGCGCTCGGGCACTTCGATCCCGGCGAGCCCTACCTCGAGGGCCGCCTGCCGGGCCTGCGCCCGGTGGTCGCGATCCAGGACCGCGGCCGGCCGCTCGCCGCGATGCGCTTCGGCGAGCCGCGCCTGACGACGGTGTGGCTGTTCCCGGCGCTCAGGCGCATGGCGCTCGTCTGGCACGCGGTGTTCCACGTCGAGGACGAGCACGCCGACTCGGTGGAGCTGCTGTTCGCGGCCGCCGAGTGGCTCGAGCGGCCGCGCGCGCCCGGGTACTACGTCGCCGCGGCCGAGGCGCGCCTCGACCCGGAGCACGGCGCACTCAAGATGCTGGCCGACGAGGAGCTGCTGCCCGAGGGCCTCGCGACGCCGAACGAGTCGCTGGCGCGCTACCGCGAGCTGATGGGCCGCGAGGCGGTCGCGCACGAGCGCGTCGGCGAGCGCCTTGCCAAGGCGGCCGAGGAGCGCAGCGCGAAGCTCGCCGGCGCCTTCGGCGCCGCGCTCGCGCAGTCGGCCGAGGCCGCCGCGGCCCGCACCGTCGCCGAGCTCGGCGTGCCGCCGCTGCCGGCG
>JAFEDP010000111.1 GCA_018241545.1 Pseudomonadota bacterium | reverse complement strand
TAACCATTTGACGAATATCAGGATTTCTCGCCATTCGCCTTGGACTCTGTCGGCAGGTCGCCGCGCTTCTCGAGGACGTGATCCACAATTCCGTAGGCCTTCGCGGCCTCCGCGCTCATGAAGTTGTCGCGATCGGTGTCGACCTTGATCTTGTCGATGCTCTGGCCGGTGTGGCGCGACAGGATGTGGTTGAGCCGCTCGCGCGTCTCGAGGATCTCGCGGGTGTGGATCTCGATGTCGGTCGCCTGGCCCTGGAAGCCGCCGAGCGGCTGGTGGATCATGACCCGCGAGTGCGGCAGGCAGTAGCGCTTGCCCTTGGCCCCGCCCGCGAGCAGCACCGCGCCCATGCTGGCGGCCTGGCCGACGCAGACCGTCGACACGTCCGGCTTGATGAACTGCATGGTGTCGTAGATCGAGAGCCCCGCGCTCACGATGCCGCCCGGCGAGTTGATGTAGAGCGCGATGTCCTTCTCCGGATTCTCGGACTCCAGGAACATCAGCTGTGCGACCACGAGGTTGGCCATGTGGTCCTCGATGGGCCCGGTGATGAAGATCAGCCGGTCCTTGAGCAGGCGCGAGTAGATGTCGTACGCGCGCTCGCCGCGCGCCGTCTGCTCCACGACCATCGGCACGAGCTGCATGGCGGTGTCCTTCTTCATCGATCGCTCCCGGCGGCTCAGGCGCCGAAGTTCATCAGTTCCTTGAAGGTCGTCGGGGCGTCGGCGACCTTGACCTTGCCGAGCAGCCACTCGACCGCCTGGTCCTCGAGCACGCCGCTCTCGAGCTGCGCGCGCAGGTTGGCGTTGCCCTTGATCTGCGCGGCGGCGGCGTCGGGGTCCGAGTAGCCGGCGGCGGCGGCCTCGACGCGCTCCTCGAAGCGCGCGCTGTCGAGGCGGATGCCCTCGCGCCGCAGCACCTCGGCGATCAGCAGCCCGATCGCGACCCGGCGCTTGGCGGCCTCCTCGAACGGCTCGCGCGGCGGCGGCTGCTTCAAGTCCTCGGGCTTGGCGCCGATGCGCCGCAGCCAGTCGAGTTGCAGCGCCCGCACCTGCTGCTCGACCGAGACGCGCGGCAGGTCGATCGGGTTCGCGGCGACGAGCTTGTCGAGCAGCTGGGTCTTCACGCGCGCGCGCACGGTGTCGGCGAGCTCGCGGCGCATGTTGTCCTCGACCTCGCGCCTAAGCTGCTCGACGCCGCCGTCGGCGACGCCGAAGGCCAGGCAGAACGCGTCGTCGAGCGGCGGCAGCTCCTGCGCCTCGTGCGCCTGGACGGTGACGGTGAACTCGGCGGTCTTGCCGGCGAGCTCGGCCTTGCCGTAGTCCGCCGGGAAGGCGACCGGGAAGGTCTTGGTCTCGCCGGCCGAAACGCCCACGAGGCCCGCCTCGAAGTCCTTGAGCATGCGGCCCTGGCCGAGCACGATCGCGATGCCGGTGCCGGCGCCGCCCTCGAAGGGCGTGCCGTCGATGCGGCCCTCGAAGTCGACGGTCAGGCGGTCGCCGTCGGCGGCCGGGCGGGTCGCGGCGACGAAGTTCGGGCGCTGCTTCCTGAGCGTCTCGATCATGGCGTCGACGTCGGCGCTGCCGACCTCGGCGGTCGGGCGCGACACCTCGATCGACTCGAGCCCCTTGAGCTCGATCGTCGGGTAGATCTCGAACACCGCCGCATAGCGCAGGCCCTCGCCCACCCCGGCCGGCAGCGCCTCGACGCGCGGCCCGTCGATGGGCTCGAGCCGGTGCTCGGCGAGCGCCTTGCCGAGGCTCTGGCGCACGAGCTCGCCGACGACCTCGTCGCGCAGCTGCGGGCCGAACTGCCGCTTGACCACCGCGAGCGGCGCCTTGCCGGGGCGGAAGCCCTTGAGGCGCGCCGTGCGGCTGAACACCTTGAGGCGCGCGTCGAAGGCCTGCTCGACCTCTTCGTTCGGCACCGACACCTCGAGGCGCCGCTCGAGCGCCCCGGTCGACTGTAGCGAAACCCTCATCACTCACTGCCCTCTGGTGCGAAAGGAGGGACTCGAACCCTCACGGGTCGCCCCACTGGAACCTAAATCCAGCGCGTCTACCAGTTCCGCCACTTTCGCGTTAGTCGCCGGTCGGCGCCCCGGGGGGGCGCCGGCTGTATCCAAGCCGAGCAGTATACCGCCGCAGGCCGGTCCCCCGGAAGCGCCGGACCGGCTCAGCGCTGCGCGGCGCCGAGCGCCGCCGCCTTGGCCTGCTCGGCCGCGAGGGCCGACCGGGGCATCGGCGCCAGGCCCTTGTCGACCAGGTAGCCGTCGGGCCCCGCCGCCCGGTCGCTGACGAACTCGCGGACGAACTCGGCGAGCCCCGGGACGGCGCCGACGTGCGCGGTCTTGACGTAAATGAAGAGCGGCCGGGCGAGCGGGTAGCGGGCGGCGGCGATCGCCTCGAGGGTCGGCGCGACGCCGTCGATGCGCGCCGCCTGCAGCCGGCCGCGGTTCTGGTCGAGGTAGGCGTAGGTCAGGATCGCGACCGCGTCCGGGTCGTCGGCGAGCTTGCCGACGAGCACCGCGTAGTCGCCGGTCACGTCCACCCAGGCGCCGTCCTCGCGCACGGTCTGGCAGGCGGCCCGCCGGGCCGCGGGCCCGAGCGCCTGGACCTCGGCGTGGCGCTCGCAGGCGGGCTCGAGCGCGAGCGCGACGAACGCATCGCGCGTGCCGTGGTTGGGCGCGGGCCCGAGGATCCGGATCGGCCGGTCGGGCAGCGCCGGGTCCACCTCGCGCCAGCGGTGGTAGGGGTTCGGCACCAGGTGCCCGCCGACCGGCACGCTGCGGGCGATCGCGCGGTAGAGCTGCTCGCGGCTGAGGTCGAGGGCCGCCGCGCGGCGCGCGCTCGCGACCAGGATGCCGTCGGAGCCGACCCGCAGCACCGTCACCTCGGCGATGCCGTGGCTCGCGCAGTCGGCGCGCTCGGCGTCGGTCATCGGGCGCGAGGCATCGTTGATGTCCGGGGAGTTGACGCCGATGCCGCTGCAGAAGAGCCGGAAGCCCCCGCCCGTGCCCGTCGACTCGACCACCGGCGTCGGCCACTGGCCGCGGCGGCCGAAGGACTCGGCGACGTAGGCGGCGAACGGGAACACGGTCGAGGAGCCGACCAGGATCACCTGGCCGCGGACCGCCGCGAGCGCGGCGAGTGGCACGAGGAGCGCCGCGGCGAGCGCGCGGCGCAGCGGCAGGACAGGCGTTCGCATCCGTTGCCCCCGACGGCGGCGCCGGCCACGCCCGCCGCCTAAGGTGGCGGCGGCTGCGAAGCCGGCGAGCGCAGTCGTATATTACGCGCCGCCGCCCCCGCCCCGGGAGCGGTCCGGCCACCGCCGCGCAGATCGAGGAGCTGTCACATGGCTGAAATCGAGATCCACCACGGCCACGGGCACGGTCACGACGAGGACCCGCTCGCCAAGCGCGTCGGGCTCATGGTCGGCCTCATCGGCGTCGTGCTCGCGGTGGTGACGATCGCCGCGCACCGCGAGCACACGGCCGCGGTGATCGAGCGCACCGCCGAGAACGACCAGTGGGCCTACTACCAGGCGAAGAAGATCCGCGAGCACACGAGCGAGACCGCGCGCCGGCTCGCGCTCGCGCTCGGCGCCGCGAGCCCGACGGCCGAGGAGGCCGGCAAGCAGTTCGAGGAGCAGGCGGCCAAGTACAAGGGCGACGCCGAGAAGATCCAGGAGGAGGCCAAGCACGCCCACGCCGCGACCGAGCTCGCCGAGCAGCGCGCGCTGCGCTTCGACCTCGGCGAGGGCTTCATCGAGCTCGGGCTCGTGCTGTCCTCGCTGTACTTCCTCGGCCGGCAGCGGCTGTTCCCGGCCGCGGGCGGCGCGAGCGCGGTGATCGGCATCGCGGTGGCGCTCTCCGCGCTCCTACTCTGACGCGCGGCTGACACGCCGTGGTCGCGAAACTGAGCACTGCGTCGCACTGCCATCGTGGTGAGCGGGCCTGCGTGCAAGTACCGCGTCAGCGAGAGCGCGTAACCTTGGCCTCGAGGCTCGGGCGAAGTGGCGGCGCCGTCGCCACCCCGGGCACCACGCCACGCATGGACGTCGACCTGCACGACCGCCCCGCCGCACGCCGCGCCGAGCGCGGCTTCACGCTGCCGGAGCTGCTGATCGCGCTCACGATCGTCGGCATCCTGCTCGGCATCGGCGTGCCCTCCTACATCAACTACACCAACGCCAACCGCGTCGCGGGCGAGATCAACGGCCTGCTGTACGACCTGCAGTACGCGCGCGCCGAGGCCATCAAGGAGGGCCGCTCGGTGACCGTGTGCGCCTCCTTCGACGGCCAGACCTGCCTCGGCTGGCCCTACTGGGGCTGGGGCTGGATCGTCTTCCAGGACCCCAACGGCAACCAGGTCATCGACGGCGGCGAGGCGCGGCTGCGCTCGCAGGCGGCGCTCAAGAACAACGACTCGCTGTGGCCGGACTTCTGGCCGAACTGGGTGCCGGCGATCACCTTCAACCGCGAGGGCTACGCGGTCGGCCTCGCCGGGACCCTGACCTTCCACCTGCACGACAACCAGTGGAACAACCAGAACACGCGCTGCCTGCAGGTGACCATCGTCGGCCAGACCTCGACCGAGCGCTTCGGTCAGGCCAACTGCAACTGGTGAGCCCCCGCATGCGCGCTTCCCGCGGTTTCACGCTGATCGAGGTGCTGGTGGCGATGATCGTGATCGCCATCGGGCTCCTCGGCATCGCCAAGATGCAGGGCCTCGCCTACTCGAGCACCAGCGTCGCCAGCACGCGCTCGCTGGCCGCGCTCGAGGCCTCGAGCCTCGCCGCCTCGATGCACGCCAACCGCGCCTACTGGGGCGCCGGCGTCGTCAACCCCGCCGGCGTCACGGTCACCGGCGCCGCGATCTCCGACGCCAACCTCGCCGTGCCCGTCGACTGCACCACCGGCGGCGGCGCGGCCGCGACCCCGGTGTGCGTGCCGCTGCAGCTCGCCGCCTACGACCTGCAGCGCTGGGCCGCGGCCGTGAGCACGCTGCTGCCGAACCCGGTGTCGACGATCCAGTGCACCAACGTGGTGACCGCGCCGGTCGACTGCACCATCCAGATCAGCTGGGGCGAGAACGCGGTCGCCATCAACAAGCAGGGGCTCGCGCTCGCGGGCGCCACGTTCAACGTCCCGACCTACATCCTGAACGTCGAGCCATGAGCCGCAGCCTCCGCCCCCGCCGCCCCGCCGCCCCGCGCTGCGCCCGCGGCGTGACCCTGGTCGAGCTCCTGGTGACGCTCGCGATCGCCGCGTTCCTGCTCGGCGGGCTGCTGACGATCGTCACCAACACGCGCACCACCTTCGGCAATCAGAACGCGCTCGCGCAGCTGCAGGACAGCGAGCGCCTCGCGATGACGCTGCTCGGCGACGTCGTGCAGCAGGCCGGCTACTTCCCGGACCCGACCACCAACACGCTGACCTCGGCGCTGCCGGCGGACCTGCTGTTCCCGGTGGCCGGCCGCTCGATCAGCGGCCTGCAGCAGGGCGGCGCGCCCGAGGACTCGATCCTGGTGCGCTACATGACCGCGCCGGGCGACGGCATCATCAACTGCACCGGCGGCTCGAACCCGGTGGGCGCCGGCGCCCCGGTGCTCTACGAGAACGTCTTCAGCATCGACGCCAACGGCAACCTGGTCTGCTCGCTGAACGGCGCGGCGCCGGTGGTGCTGATCGGCGCGGTCGGCGGCACCGCCAACGCCTTCCCGGCGATCCAGAACCTGCAGGTCTGGTACGGCGTGCAGACCAACACCGCGCTCGGCAACGGCGCCGTCGACAGCTGGCTGCGCGCCAACGAGATGACGGCCACCTTCTGGAACAACGTGATCGCGGTGAAGCTCGTGGTGTTCTTCTCCAATCCCCTCTGGGGCCAGCCCAACCAGCCGCAGACGATCCGCGTCGAGCGCGTCGTCGCGGTCATGAACCGCGGCGGGGTGAAGACGTGAGCGCGCGCCGCCCGCAGCGCGAGCGCGGCATCGTGCTGGTCACGAGCCTGCTGCTGCTCGTCGTCATCACGATCCTCGCGGTCAGCATGTTCAGGAGCCTCGGCCTCGAGGAGCGCATCGCCGGCAACCTGCGCGAGAAGCACCGGGCGCTGAACGCCGCCGAGAGCGCGATGCAGTACGCCGAGTGGTGGCTGACGAGCGCCGACAACGTCAACCTGGTCGGCACCTGCGGCGCGCCGCTGCTGAGCGCCAACCAGAGCCAGGGCATGGTGTGCCAGAACGCGCTGCACACGCAGGTCGCGGACGTCACGGCGGTGCCGTGGCTCGTCGGCGGCGGCGAGGCGGGCGTCACCTACAGGCCGCCGGCGATGACCGTCAACGTCGTCGCCGGCGCCCAGACCTACTACGCGGCCCCGCGCTTCTACGTGTCGCTGCTCGGGCCCTCGGCGACCGGCCACGGCAGCATCTACCAGATCGACGCCTGGGGCTACGGCGCCACGCAGAACGCCGTGGCCGTCGTCGAGAGCACCTACCTCGTCGACCAGGGCGTCAAGGACCTCGGAGGACTGTGATGCGCACCCGAACGCTCGCGCGCGCCCTGGCGGCGCTCCTCGTGCTCGCCGCGCCGCTCGCGCCGGCGCAGCAGATCATCCAGGACAACTTCACCGGGGCCTCGACCTCCTACAGCTGGGTGCCGTTCCTCGGCGCCTGCCTCACGGCCGGCGACGGCACCGGCACGATCCCGAAGTGCGTCGGCGACCCGTACTACACCGAGACGCTGGTCGGCGGCTACTCGGGCACGCTGCCCGACACCCCCCCGAACGGCGCGCTGCGCTTCACCAACGGCTCGCCGGGCGGCTTCAACCAGGCCGGCGCCATCATCTCGAACTTCACCTTCCCCTCGAACCAGGGCCTGCAGGTGACGTTTACGACGGTGACCTACCGCGGCAACTCGCTGCAGGGCACCTGCAGCGGCACCGGCTGCTACAACCTCAAGGACGGCGCCGACGGCATCGGCTTCCTGCTGATGGACGGCAGCTACCAGCCCTACGACGTGGGCGCCTTCGGCGGCAGCCTCGGCTACACCTGCTCCAACGTCAACAACGACTCCAAGCTCCACCCGCTCGACGGCACCACGCGCCACTACGACGGCCTGCTCGGCGGCTACATCGGCCTCGGCATCGACGAGTACGGCAACTTCCTCAACGGCACCGCCGACAACACCGCCACCGGCTTCGGCTTCCAGGGCAACCGCATCGGCCTGCGCGGCGCGGGCAGCGTGCTGTGGAAGTGGCTGAACGCCAACTACCCGAACTACTACCCGAGCACGCTCAGCGACTCGTCCAAGGCGGCCTCGGTGCAGGCGACCTGCAAGAGCGGCACGCTCTGGAACTACTCGCTCGCGACCCCCTCCAACACCGGCAAGACGCAGCAGGGCTCCGGCCCGACCCTGTACGACTACCCCGCGATCGCCGGCGGCTACAAGGTGCTGCCGTCCACCGTCACGATCGCCAAGGAGTCGGCGACCACCCGCCAGCAGGCGGTGCCGATCAGCTACAAGCTCAAGATCACCCAGACCGGGCTGCTGAGCCTCTCCTACAGCTACAACGGCGGCGCCTACCAGTCGGTGCTGACCAACCAGAACATCACGACCGCCAACGGCCCGCTGCCCGCGAACTTCCGCTTCGGGTTCTCGGGCTCGACCGGCGGCGGCACCAACATCCACGAGATCATGTGCTTCCAGGCCGCGCCCGCCGACACCTCGGCGAGCTCGGCCGGCCTCAATGAGAAGCAGACCGCGCGGGTGCAGACCGGCAGCCAGGTCTACTTCGCCTTCTACAACCCGAGCAACTGGTCGGGCTCGCTGACCGCGCAGAACCTGCAGGTCAACACCACGACCGGCCTCGTCAGCATCAACCCGGTCGCGAACTGGGACGCCTCGTGCGTCCTCAGCGGCATCGCCTCGGGCCAGACCTGCCTCGCGACCAACGTCGCGGGCCCGGTGGCCGCGCAGAACGTCTCGAGCCGCGCGATCCTGACCTGGAACGGCAGCAGCGGCGTCCCGTTCGAGTACTCCAACCTCACGACCGCGCAGCAGAACCTGCTGACCGCCGGGGATGCGAGCCCGTCGTCCAACCGCACCAACTACCTGCGCGGCGACCGCAGCAACGAGATCAACTCCTCCGGCGTCGGCCTCTACCGCCAGCGCGCCAGCGTGCTCGGCGACATCATCAACTCCTCGCCGACCTGGGTCGGCGCGCCCTCGGCCCCCTACAAGGCGACCTTCACCGACCTGCTGTTCCCGGCGGTGCCGGCGCCCGAGAACGCCGGACCCTCGTACCCGACCTTCGCGACCGCCAACGCCACGCGCCTCAACGTGGTGTGGAGCGGCGCCAACGACGGCCTGATGCACGGCTTCCGCTCGGGCTCGTACGACTCCAGCGGCAACTACGTGCAGAGCGGCTCGACGCCGAACGACGGCGTCGAGGTGCTGGCCTACATGCCGACGTCGGTGATCAGCACCATCCACTCGACCACCGACTCGACGGTGGACTTCTCCAACGCCCAGTACGGCCACCAGTTCTTCGTCGACGCCCCGCCGGGCAACGGCGACCTGTACTACGCCGGCGCCTGGCACAGCTGGCTGATCGGCGGCCTCGGCGCGGGCGGCAACGCGATCTACGCGCTCGACATCACCGACCCGACGCAGTTCTCGGAGTCCAACGCCGCGAGCCTCGTGGTCGGCGAGTGGAACTCCACGAACCTGGTGTGCGCCAACGTCTCCAACTGCAACCAGAACCTCGGCCAGACCTACGGCGTGCCGCAGATCCGCCGGCTGCACAACGGCATGTGGGCGGCGATCTTCGGCAACGGCTTCAACAGCAGCAGCGGGGACGCCGGCATCTACGTGATGACGGTCGACCCGACGAGCGGCGCCAAGACGTTCTACTACCTGTCCACCGGCATCGCCGGCGGCAACGGCATCGCCTACACGACCGCGGCCGACTTCGACGGCGACCACATCACCGACTACGTCTACGCCGGCGACCTGCTCGGCA
>JAFEDP010000110.1 GCA_018241545.1 Pseudomonadota bacterium | reverse complement strand
CGACCTCGCCGTCGAGGCCCGCGATGCCGGGCACGGCGCGCCACGCGCCGACGCCGAGCCCGGTGAAGCGCAGGCCGCCGTCCAGGCGCCACTGCCCCTCGGCCGGCCCGCGCCGGGCGTGCACGTCCACGAGCGTCAGCGCCCCGCGCGGCGCGAGCGCCTCGCCCGCCTCCCGCAGCGCGCCCTGCGGCAGGAGCGAGACGAGCGCCGCGAGCCCGTCGAGGCGGATCGCGGGGGAGCGCAGCGCGAACTCCTCGAGCGCGCCGTCGTGCCAGGCGGTCGTCAGCTCGAACTCGCCGCGCCGCCAGGCGTCATGGCCGGGGTCGATCGTGATGCTGCTGCCGCGCGCGCTCCAGCGCTCGCCCTCGTGGGCCACCTGCACGTCGCCCGCGAGCGCCGCGAGCCGCCCCGCCGGCGCACCGGCGAGCGCCGACGTCGCCACGTCCTTGAGGTCGACCGTCGCCTGCAGGCGCCCGAGCGCCGCGCCGCGGCCGGCGGCCGAGGCCGTGACGTCGCCGTGGCCGCCGACCGGCAGCCAGGTCCACTGCGGCATCAGCGCGGTCCAGCCGGCCACCGAGGCGCTCTTGAGCGCGACCTGCCCCTGCCAGTCGAGCGAGGCGAGGTCGCCGAGGTCGCCGCGCAGCGTCGCGCTGACGTCGAGGTGCGCGCCGAGAGCGTCGGGCAGGCGCACCCGGCCGTTGAGGCGCAGCGCGTGCGGGTCGCGCTCCAGGTCGAGCCCGACCCGGTCGACGCGCCACGGCTTCGCGTCGCGGCGCAGGTCCTGCACCCACACGGTCGCGTCCTCGATGCGCACGTGACCGACCGGCAGCTCGCCGAGCGACAGGTGCGCGCCGCCGTCGGCCGGCGCCAGCGAGCCCTGGCCGCGCAGCTCGACGCCCGAGGCGGTGACGTACAGGTAGACGCGCGCGCCGTCGAGGACCACGCGGCCCGAGGCGAGCCGCCCGGTGCGCAGGCTGCGCCACAGGTCGAAGCCGACGCGGCCCGCCGCCGCGGTGACGAGCGCGTCGCGCTGGCCGGGCACCGTGACGCGCGCGTCGCGGAACACGAGCTCGGGCCCGTACAGGCCGAGGCGCGCGTCGAGCCGCGCGAAGGAGAACTCGAGCCCGGTCAGCCGCTGCACCCGCGCCACCAGCTGCGGGCCGAGGTCCGGGGAGTGCTCGAGCCAGATCCTGAGGGCGCCGACCGCGATCGCGAGCAGCACGACGAGCCCGCCGAAGACGACGGCGCTCCATTTCCAGATCGTGCGCGCCCGGCTCATCGCGTGCCTACAGCAGCACCACGTCGTACTGATCCTGTGCGTACAGCGCCTCGGTCTGCAGCCGGATCGGCTTGCCGACCAGCACCTCGAGCTCGCCGAGCGCCGCCGACTCCTCGTCGAGCAGCAGCTCGATGACGTCCTGGTGCGCGAGCACCATCAGCCCCTGCACCTCGAACTGGCGCGCCTGGCGCACCACCTCGCGGAAGATCTCGTAGGCCACCGTCTCGGCGGTCTTGACGTAGCGGCGCCCCTCGCAGGTCGGGCACGGCTGGCACAGCAGGTGCTCGAGGCTCTCGCGCGTGCGCTTGCGCGTCATCTCGACGAGCCCCAGCGGCGACACCGACGAGATGTGGGTGCGCGCGTGGTCGGTCGACAGGCTCTTCTCGAGCGCCTGCAGCACCTGGCGGCGGTGGTCCTCGTCCTGCATGTCGATGAAGTCGATGATGATGATGCCGCCGAGATTGCGCAGCCGCAGCTGGCGCGCGATCGCGACCGCCGCCTCGAGGTTGGTCCGGAAGATCGTGTCCTCGAGGTTGCGGTGACCGACAAAGGCGCCGGTGTTGACGTCGATCGTCGTCATCGCCTCGGTCTGGTCGATGATCAGGTAGCCCCCGGACTTGAGCGGCACCTTGCGATCGAGCGCCTTCTGGATCTCGTCCTCGACGCCGTACAGGTCGAGGATCGGGCGGTTGCCGCGGTAGAGCTCGATGCGCGACTCCGACTCCGGCATGAAGGTGCGCGCGAACTCGAGCATGCGCGCGTGCGCCGCCGGCGCGTCGACCTGCACGCGCTCGACGTCGCCGCCGAGCAGGTCGCGCAGCATGCGCACGTGCAGCGGCAGGTCCTCGTGCACCAGCTGCCCGGCCGGTGCCGCGGCGCCGGCCCGCGCCACCAGCTCCCACAGCCGTTGCAGGAACAGCATGTCGGCGTGCAGCGCCTCGGGCCCGACGCCCTCGGCGACCGTGCGCACGATGTAGCCGCCCGGCCGCTCGGCCGGCAGGAACGCCTCGATCAGCGTGCGCAGCCGCGCCCGCTCGGCCTCGTCCTCGATGCGCGCCGAGACCCCGACCCCGCGGCCCTGCGGCATGTACACGAGGAAGCGCGACGGCAGCGTGATGAAGGTGGTGAGGCGCGCGCCCTTGGTGCCGAGCGGGTCCTTCAGCACCTGCACCAGCAGCTCGTCGCCCTCGCTGACCGCGGCGCGGATGTCGTCGGTGCGCGGCGCCTCGAACTCGGCGTCGACGTCGTCGCGGCGCGCGATGTCGGAGACGTGCAGGAACGCGGTGCGATCGAGTCCGACGTCGATGAACGCGGCCTGCATGCCGGGCAGCACGCGCGACACCCGCCCCTTGTAGATGTTGCTGGTGATGCCGCGGCGGTTGGCGCGCTCGATGTGCACTTCCTGCAGCACGCCGTTCTCGAGGAACGCCGCGCGGCTCTCGCGCGGCGTCACGTTGACCAGGATCTCCGCGGTCACGCCGCCTCCTCGCTGTTCCACAGGCGCACGCCGGCCGCCGCCAGCAGCTGCGCCGTCTCGGCGAGCGGCAGGCCCATGACGCCCGAGTAGCTGCCCGCGAGGTGCGTGATGAAGGTCGCCGCGAGACCCTGGATCGCGTAGCCGCCCGCCTTGCCGCGCGGCTCGCCGGTCTGCCAGTAGCGCACGCACTCCGCGGCGCTCAGCGCCCGGAACCGGACCTCGCTGACCGACAGCGCGGTGCCGAGGCCCTGCGCAGTGCGCAGCGCCACGGCGGTGAGCACCTGGTGGGTGCGCCCGGCGAGCGCCGCGAGCATCCGCACGCCCTCGCTTTGATCCGCAGGTTTCCCGAAGAGTTCCGCGCCGAGCGCGACCGCGGTGTCCGCGGCGAGCACCGGGCGCGTGGCCTCGAGCGCCCAGGCGGCCTCGGCCTTGTCGGCGGCGACGCGCGCGACGTAGGCGGCCGGCGCCTCGCCCGGACGCACCCGCTCGTCGACGTCGGTGGCGCGCACCACGTGGCGCACGCCGATCTGCTCGAGCAGCAGGCTGCGGCGCGGCGAGGCCGAGGCGAGGGTGATGGAGTCGAAGCGAGTCATCGGGACGCCGTCCGGGGCGCTGGCGGGAACGGAAAGCATAGCGTGGGGCGGCCGCCCCGGGCAGGTAATTCGCCACAAATTCCGCAGGTTACGCGCGCCCACCGGCCGGGCGGCGGGCCGGTCGCGCTAGGCGCGGTGGTAGGGGTGGCCCTTCAGCAGGCTCGCGGCCCGGTAGAGCTGCTCGGCGAGCAGGATCCGCACCAGCCCGTGCGGAAAGGTCAGCGGCGACAGCGACAGCCGTTCGTCGGCGCGGGCGAGGCACGGCGCGGAGAGCCCGTCCGGGCCACCGATCAGGACCGCGAGATCGCGCCCATCGCGCAGCCGCGCCGCCCACCAGCGAGCGAGGCCGGGCGTGTCCAGGGCGCGGCCGCCGACATCGAGCGCCACCACCCAGGCACGCGGCGGCAGGGCCGCCAGCATGCGCTCGCCCTCCTCCCGGGTGGCGCGCCCGGCCGCGCCCTGCGCGGTGCCGCGCGCGACGGCGATCTCGACAAGCTCGAGCGGCGTCTCCTTCGGCAGGCGACGCTGGTACTCCGCGAAGCCGGCGTCGATCCAGGCCGGCAGCCGGGTGCCCGCCGCGATCAGCCGGACCCGCACGGAGGCCCCCCCGCCGCCGCGCCGGCAGCGCGCGGCCATCCGATCCCGGCTGTCCCGGCCGCCGCCACCGGCAGGCCGCTACGCGGCCGCGCCGAGCGCCGCGCGCATCAGCGCCTCCGGCGTCGCCGCGCCCCGCGCGAAGCTGCCACCGACGCGGCCCGCGTTCAGCATCAGGATCCGGTCGCTGAGCCCGACGAGCTCAGGCAGCTCGCTGGAGACCAGCAGCACGGCGCAGCCCGCATCGGTCAGGCGCTGCACGAGCGCGTAGACCTCGAGCTTGGCGCCGACGTCGATGCCGCGCGTCGGCTCATCGAGCATCACGACCTTCGGTCCCGTCATCAGCGCCCGGCCGAGCACGACCTTCTGCTGGTTGCCGCCCGACAGGCCGCCGACCACCGCGTCGAGGCCCGCGGCCTTGATGCGCAGCGACTCGAGCCACTGCCGGTTGCGGGCCTGCTCGGCCGCGCGCTGCAGGAACCCCGCGCGGGCGACGGCGGCGAGCGCGGACAGCGACAGGTTGAAGCCGATCGACTCGGCGAGCACGAGGCCGTAGCGGCGCCGGTCCTCGGTCACGAGCGCGAGCCCGGCTGCGAGCGCGGCGCGCGGCCCGCCTGCCGGCAGCGGCCGGCCATCGAGCAGCACACGCCCGGCGCGCCGCCGGCCGAACGCCCCGTACAGGTGCATCAGGAGCTCGCTGCGGCCGGCGCCCATCAGGCCGCCGATGCCGAGCACCTCCCCGGCGCGCAGCTCGAAGGAGACGTCCGCGAGGCGCACCGCGCCCGAGGCGTCGGCCACGCTCAGGCCCTCGACCGCGAGCCGCACCGGGCCGGGCACCGCCGGCGCGCGTGCGTACAGGTCCGTCAGCTCGCGGCCCACCATGTGGCGCACGAGGGTGCGCTCGTCGGCCTCGGCCCGCGTGAGCGTCGCGACCGTGGCGCCGTCGCGCAGCACCGTGACGCGGTCGGCGAGACGCCGCACCTCCTCGAGCCGGTGCGAGATGTAGACGCAGGCGAGGCCGCGCGCGCGCAGCTCGACGAGGGTCGCGAGCAGCACATCGACCTCGCGACCGGCGAGCGCCGCCGTCGGCTCGTCCAGGATCAGGATGCGCGAGTCGCGCGCCAGCGCCTTGGCGATCTCGACCAGCTGCCTGTCGCCGACGCCGAGCGAGCCCATCGGGGCGTCGGGGTCGATCCGGGCGCCGAAGCGCTCGAGCGCGGCGACCGCGCGCGCGCGCAGCGCGGCGCGGTCGAGGAACACGCCGAACCGGCGCGGCTCGGCGCCGAGGCACAGGTTGTCGGCGACGGTGAGCGGGTCGACGAAGTCGAGCTCCTGGTAGATCACCGCGATCCCGGCCGCCGCCGAGTCGCGGGTCGAGCGGAAGCGGGCCTCGCGCCCGTCGACCTCGATGCGGCCGGCGTAGCTGCCGTGCGGGTGCACACCGGCGAGCAGCTTGATCAGCGTGCTCTTGCCCGCGCCGTTCTCGCCGCACAGCGCATGGATCTCGCCGGGGCGCAGGTCGATGCTGACGTCCCTGAGCGCCGTGACGCCGCCGAAGCGCTTGGTGAGGTGCTCGGTGCGCAGCATCAGGCGCGGCGCCGCCAGGTATCGGCAAGCACGGCGGCGACGATGACGCCGCCCGTGACCACGCGCTTGACGGGCTCGGAGGCACCAAGCTGCACGAGGCCGGCCTCGAGCGTCGCCACGATCAGCACGCCGAGGAAGCTCTTCGCGACCGAGCCGCGGCCGCCGGCGAGGCTGGTGCCGCCGACCACGACGGCGGCGATCACCGACAGCTCGAAGCCGACGCCGGCGTTGGGGTCGGCGGAGCCCAGGCGCGAGCAGTTGCAGACCGCGGCGACACCGGTCAGCGCGCCGAGCAGCGCGTGCGCCCAGATGCGCGGCCGGTCGACGTCGATGCCGGCGATCGCGGCCGCCTCGGCGTTGGCGCCCACCGCCACCAGGTGCCGTCCCCAGACCGTCAGCGACAGCACCCCCTGGCCGGCGGCGACGCCCGCCAGCGCGATCAGGAACGCGGGCGAGACCACGAGCCCCGCGAGCGGCGTGCCGAGCCCCTCGACCGCCGCACCGATGTACTTGGTCTGCGAGTGGGTCGTGAGGAAGGCGAGCCCGCGCGCGATCTCGAGCATGCCGAGGGTCACGATGAACGACGGCAGGCGCAGCTTGACGCTGACGAGCCCATTGGCCGCGCCGAGCGCGGTCCCGACCGCGATGCTCGCGGCGAGCGCCGCGGCGAGGCCGCCGCCGGCATCGACCATCGTGACTCCGACCACCGCGCCGCACAGGCCGAGCACGGAGCCGACCGACAGGTCGATGCCGCCCGTGACCATCACGAGCGTCATGCCCGTCGCGGTCAGCAGCAGCGCCGGGATCCGGTTGGCGACCGAGCCGAACGTCGCCGCGCTCAGGAACCCGGGGCCGAACGCGCCGAACAGCGCCACGAGACCCGCCCAGACGGCGAGCAGCACCCACAGGTCCGAGCCGCGCGGGGCGCGCACCGCGGGCCGCTCAGCGGGTCACGACGTCGACCGCGGTCGCCCGGTCGCCGGCGGGGTGGCCGTCGCGCAGGGTCGCGAGCGCCTGCTCGATGCCGAACACCGCGAGCTGGTCGGCGTGCTGGTCGGCGGTCGCGGCCACGCGTCCGTCGGCGAGCAGCGGCCGGATGGCGGCGATCGCGTCGAAGCCCGCGACCTGCACCGCGCCGGTCTTGCCGGCCGCGGCGACGGCGGCCGCGGCGCCGATCGCCATGTTGTCGTTGGCGCACAGCAGCGCCTTGAGCCCGGGATGCGCGGTCAGGAGGTTGGCCGCGACGCCGTTGGCCTTGTCCATCTCCCACTCGCCGCTCTGCACCGCCACGACCTTCATGCCGGCCGACTGCATCGCGTCCTCGAACCCGGCGCGCCGCTGCTGGCCGTTGAAGGCGGTGGTGACGCCCTCGATGATCGCCACCTCGTCGCCCGGGTGCAGGCGCGCCGCGAGCGCAAGCCCGACGCGGCGCGCGCCGTCGCGGTTGTCGGGGCCGACGAACGCGGCGCTGAGGCCGGCGGCGCGCGCCGCGTCGGCGTCGAGGCGGTTGTCGATGTTGACGATGACCACGCCCTGCTGCTGCGCGCGCCTGAGCGCCGGCACGAGCGCCTTGGAGTCCGCCGGGGCGATCACGATCGCCGCGGCGCCCTGCGCCACGGCCTGCTCGACGAGGTTGACCTGCTCGGCGAGGTCGGTCTCGTTCTTGATGCCGAGCACCAGCAGCTCGTAGTCCGCGGCGTGCGCGGCCTGGTGCTCGCGGGCGCCCTTCGCCATCGTCGCGAAGAAATCGTTGGCGAGCGACTTCATCACCAGCGCGACCTTCGGGCGCGCCGCGGACCCCGGCGCGGGCTTGGGCGGCGACGGCTGACAGCCGCCGAGCAGCGCCGCGAGCGCGGCCACCAGCACGAGACGACGCATGCGGACTCCCCCGGCGCGGTGTTCTTGAATTGCGCAATCGATTGTGCAACGCTGCCCGCTTCGCGGTCAAGCCGCCCGTCCATTGCCCGGCCATGCTCGACGCCCACGGCCCGCCCTCGCTCAAGTCGCTCGCCGCCGCGCTCGGGCTCTCGGCGGCGACCGTGTCGCGCGTGCTGAGCGGGCAGGCCGAGCGCTACCGGATCAGCCGCGCCACGCGCGACCGGATCCTCGCGCAGGCGGCGAGCTCGGGGCTCGTCGTCAACCACCTGGCGCGCAGCCTGCGCCTGCAGCGCACGCTGTCGATCGGGCTCGTGATCCCGGACATCTCCAACCCGTTCTTCGCGATGCTGGCGCGCGAGGTCGAGCGCAGCGCCCGCCGCCACGGCTACTCGGTGCTGATCGCCGACAGCGAGGAGGACCCCGCGGTCGAGGCCCAGGCGCTCGCGCTGATGCAGCAGCGCCACGTCGACGGACTGATCCTCGCGCCGGTCGGCACGCCGGCCGCGGTCGCGTCGCTCAGCGCGCTCGGCGCCCGACCCTGCGTGCTGATCGACCGGCTGCTGCCGGAGCTGGCGCTGCCGGCCATCACCAGCGACCACCGCGCCGGCGCCGCGCTCGCGGTCGCGCACCTGATCGAGCGCGGCCACACCCGGATCGCCTGCGTGCAGGGCAGCCCCGGAACCTTCGCCAACGACGAGCGCGTCGCCGGCTGGCGCGGGGCGCTGAGCGAGGCGCGCCTCCCCGCCGGCCCCGAGCTCGTCGTCGGCGGCGGCTACTCGATCGACGCCGGCCGGCGCGCGGCGCGCGCCCTGCTGCAGCGCGCCGAGCGGCCGACCGCGGTGGTCGCGCTCGGCAACCTGCTGGCGCTCGGCGTCCTGCAGGCGGTGCACGAGGCGCGCCTCGCGGTTCCTGCCGACCTGTCGCTGATCGGCTTCGACGACCAGCCCTGGGCGAGCGTCGTCGACCCGCCGCTGACGCTGATCGAGCAGCCGATCGAGCAGCTCGGGCGCGAGGCGCTCGCGCTCCTGCTCGAGCGCATCGGCGGCGACGCCGCGCCCGCGGCGCGCCGCACCCTCCCGGTCCGTCTGATCGAGCGCGCCTCGGTGCGCGACCTGCGATCCGGCGACCGCCCGCTCCCGCCCGCCCGCTCCCCACAAGGCACGCCATGACCGACTCCGCCGCCGCCGCCGAGCGCCTCTACATCACCGCCGACGACCTGCTGGCCGATTCGTTCCGGCTGGGGCTGCAGATCCTCGACAGCGGCTACCACCCGACGCACATCGTGGGGATCTGGCGCGGCGGCACGCCGGTCGGGATCGCCGTGCAGGAGCTGCTCGACTTCTTCGGGATCAAGACCGACCACATCGCGATCCGCACGTCGCTGTACACCGGTATCGGCACGACCGCGCCGCGCGTGCAGGTGCACGGCCTCAACTACATCGTCCGGCACGTCAACGCCGAGGACCGGCTGCTGATCGTCGACGACGTCTACGACTCGGGTCGCAGCATCCGCCAGGTCATCGACGACCTGCGCCACGAGTGCCGCCGCAACACGCCCGAGATCCGCATCGCGACGGTCTACACCAAGCCGGCGAAGTCGATCCCGAGCGGCGTGCCGCACTACTACCTGCACGAGACCGACCGCTGGCTGGTGTTCCCGCACGAGCTCAGCGGGCTCAGCGTCGAGGAGATCCTCGCGCGCAAGTCCAGCATCGACG
>JAFEDP010000010.1 GCA_018241545.1 Pseudomonadota bacterium | reverse complement strand
GCGTGTTGCCACCGCGGCGCCGCGGGCCGCCGGATAGTCGAACGGGACCAGCTGCTCGATCAGCGAGGCTCCCTCGCTCAGCAGAAAATCCTTGAACGCGGCGGCCACCGGCGGCAGGCGCTTGCTGCGATGGTGGACCAGGAACCAGTTCAGCATCGCCGGGAAGCCCTGCACGTCCAGCACCGCAAGGTGGCCGGCCCGCAGCTCGAGCCCGATCGTGTGCGCCGAGAGGAACGCGATGCCGAGGCCCGCGATCACCGCCTGCTTGATCGTCTCGGTACTGCGGATCTCCATCACGATCTCGAGGCGCTGGAATTGCCGGCCGAAGACCTCGCGCATCGAGTTCCAGGTGTCGGATCCCCGCTCGCGCTGCACGAAGCGCTCGTGGTTGAGCACCGAACGGGGCAGGTCGGGCACGCCGACGAGCGGGTGGCCGGGCGCGGCGACGATGACGTACGGGTGCGGCGCGAACGGGATCGCGAGTGTGTCCGGGTCGGCCGGCGGCCGCACCATGACGGCGAGGTCGGTCAGGTTGTCGGCGAGCTCGCGCAGCAGGCTTTCGCGGTTGTGGACGGTGAGGTTCAGGGCCACGCCGGGGTATCGCGCCGCGAACGCCGCCAGCAGGCGCGGGAAGAAGTAGTCGCCGGCGCTGATGACCGCGACGTTCAGCCGCCCGCCGGTCACCCCCTTGAGATGCGCGATCGACTCGCCCGAGTCTTTGAGCTCGCGGCCGATGGCGCGCGCGCAGCGCAGCAGTTCCTCGCCCGCCGGGGTCAGGTACGTCCGCCGGCCGATCCGCTCGAACAGCGGCAGGCCGGCGGCGATCGCGAGCTCCTTGATCTGGGTGGAGACGGCCGGCTGCGACAGATGCAGTTCCTCGGCGGCACGCGAGAAGTTCATGTGGCGTGCGACCGCCTCGAACACGCGCAGCTGACGCAGCGTGACGCCCTTCATGGGGCCAGCATACGCTCTGCCCAGTCATAACAAAAACTATATAGATGGCATAGGAAACTTTAACTTTTCCTTGGGTATCCGTACGTCGCAAGATCACCCGGTCCGGGGCGTACGCGCCCCGCGGTCGCACCGAGGAGGCCGCCATGACCCTGACCGCCAGTCCGCAGTCGCGCGAGGATGTCGTGAGTGCCGCCATGAATGCCGAACTCGAGGCGTACAACTACGCCTTCCTGGAGCTCGAGCTGCCCTGGCAGTGGGATGCCCAGACCTACCTCGAGCTGCGCCGGCGTGCCGTCGACGCTGACTGCGTCAGCGCCTACGTGGAGCGCAACCACTCGCACCTGCTGCGCGTGTACGACAAGTCCTTCCTGCGCGACCTCGTGCTCTCGATCAAGTCGCGATACCAGGGCGTAGCGGCCGCCTGAAGCGCCGCGCAGAACGAAAGGCGGTCCGCTGCGGCGGGCCGCGCTGTCCGGGGTGCCGCCGAGTCAACTAGGATTCGGTGCGGCGGTGCGGCGCACGACGGTCGCGCCGGCGGACAGCCGGGCCGGAGGGGGGCGAATGCGAATTGCGGTGGTCGGAGCGGGCGCCATCGGCGCCTACGTGGGTGTGCGCCTCGCGCTCGCCGGCGAGCAGGTCACGTTCGTCGCGCGCGGCGCCAACCTCGAGGCGCTGCGCAGCCGCGGCGCGCGACTCCTGCTTCCGGACGGCAGCGAACAGGTCGCCTCGACGGTCGCAGTCGCAGCCGACTGTGCGTCGGCCGGCACGCAGGACGTCGTGATACTGGCGGTCAAGGCCCACCAGCTCGGCGCCATCGCGCGTGACGTCCCCTCGATGTTCGGTCCCGATACCACGCTCGTTCCGATGCAGAACGGCATCCCCTACTGGTATTTCCACGGCCACGCCGGTCCTCACGCCGGGCGTCCGGTCGAGGCCGTGGACCCGGGCGGCGTGATCGCCGCGGCGCTGGCGCCCAGGCGCGTCGTGGGATGCGTGGTCTATCCGGCGACCGAACTCGTGGCCCCCGGCGTCGTCCGGCTGGTCGAGGGCGATCGCTTCCCGCTGGGAGAGCCCGACGGCTCGCGCAGCGAGCGGGTCGAGCGCATCGCGACGAGCTTCGAACGCGCGGGATTCAAGGCGCCCGTCCTGGACGACATTCGCAGCGAGATCTGGCTCAAGCTGTGGGGGAACCTGACGTTCAACCCGATCAGCGCGCTCACCCGGGCGACGCTCGTCGAGCTGTGCGAGGATCCCGGCACGCGTCAGCTCGCCGTCGAGATGATGACCGAAGCCCAGGACGTGGCGCGCGCGTTCGGCGTGACGATGCGGGTGCCGCTCGAGAAGCGCATCGCCGGTGCCGCGCGCGTCGGCCATCACAAGACCTCGATGCTGCAGGACGTCGAGGCGGGTCGCGCGCTCGAGGTCGACGCGCTGCTCGGCTCGGTCGTGGAGCTGGCGCGCCTGGCCGGCATCGCGACACCGCACCTGGACGCCGTCTACGCACTGACCCGGCTGCTGGGCTCGACGACGGCGGCCCAGGCGCAGCGGGCGCCGGTGGCGGCGCACCGCACCGGCACGGCATGATGGCGCGGCCGTCGACGCGCGCTCGCCACCGTGCGACCGGCCGATCCAACCCTGCATCCAACCCAATCAGCTGAGGCGCACATGGCGGGTAGAAACTTCCTCTTCGTCCCCGGCCCGAGCAACGTCCCGGATCGCATCCAGCGCGCGATGCTGGTCGCGATGCAGGACCACCGTTCGGCGGCCTTCCCGGAGCTGTCGCGCGCGTGCCTGACGGGGCTGCAGCGCCTGTTCCGCACCGAGAACGGCGTGCCGATGATCTTCCCGTCCTCCGGCACCGGGTGCTGGGAAGCCGCGCTCACCAACTGCCTCAGCCCCGGGGACCGGGTGCTCGCCGCCCGGTTCGGCCAGTTCAGCCACCTGTGGATCGACATGTGCCAGCGCCTCGGCTTCGAGGTCGAGATCCTCGAGGAGGAGTGGGGAACGGGCGCCTCGGCGGAGCGCTACCTGACCGCGCTGCGCGCCGACCGCGAGCACCGCATCAAGGCGGTGCTGGTGTGCCAGAACGAAACCGCAACGGGCGTCACCAGCGACGTCGCTGCGATCCGCGCGGCGCTCGATGACGCACGGCACCCGGCGCTGCTGTTCGTCGACTCCGTCAGTGCGCTGGCCAGCATCGACTTCCGCATGGACGCCTGGGGCGTCGACGTCTGCGTCAGCGGCTCCCAGAAGGGGCTGATGCTGCCGGCCGGCCTCGGCATCACCTGCGTCAGCGTGCGCGCGCTCGAGGCGGCCAAGTCGGCGCGCAGCCGACGCTGCTACTTCGACTACGCCGACATGGCGCAGGCTGCGCGCACCGGTTACTTCCCGTACACGCCGTCCATACCGTTGCTGTGCGGGCTCAGGGAATCGCTGGCGATGCTGTTCGAGGAGGGCCTCGAGCACGTCTTCGCTCGCCATCAGTACCTGGCCGCCGGCGTGCGCGCAGCCGTGCGCGAGGGCTGGGGGCTGGAACTCTGCGCCCGCGACCCGAAGTGGTACTCGGACACCGTGACGGCGGTGATGCTGCCGCCGGGCGTCGACGGAGCGCGGGTCATCGCTCACGCATTCCGGCGCTACAACCTCGCGCTGGGCGCGGGGCTGTCGAAGGTGGCCGGCAAGCTGTTCCGCATCGGACACCTCGGCGACCTCAACGAACTGATGCTGCTCGGCGCGATCGCGGGGGCGGAGATGGCGATGCGCGACGCCGGGGTCCAGGTGCGACCCGGGAGCGGCGTGGCCGCGGCCAGCGAATGCTGGCGTGCGCTGCCAGCGCCCGCAGGACTGGGCGGTTGAACGCGCGAGTCGTCTTCCTCGACCGCGCCTCGCTGCCGGTGCGCTTCCACCGCCCGCGCTGCGCGACCGAGTATGTCGAGCACGTCGAGACCGCGTCCGGCGAGGTCGCGCAGCGGCTGGCAGGCGCCACCGTGGCGATCACCAACAAGGTGCCGGTGCGGGCCGAGGCCCTGGCGCGGCTGCCCGACCTCAAGCTGATCGCCGTCGCCGCGACGGGGTACGACTGCGTGGATGTCGGCTACTGCCGGGCGCACGGCATCGCCGTCAGCAATATCCGCAACTACGCCGTGCATTCGGTGCCGGAGCACGTCTTCGCGCTCGTGCTGGCGCTGCGGCGCAACCTGGTGGGCTACCGGCGGCTGGTCGCCTCCGGCGCCTGGCAGGCCGCGCGGCAGTTCTGCGTGTTCGATGGCGAGATCCGCGACCTGCACGGCTCCGTGCTGGGCATCGTCGGGCGCGGCTCGATCGGACAGGCGGTAGCCGCGATCGGCGCGGCGTTCGGCATGGAAGTCCTGTTCTCGACGGGCCCGACGCAGCCGGAGCCGGATGCGCGCCACCGGCCACTGCGCGAACTGCTCCAGCGCGCCGACGTGCTGACGCTGCACTGCCCGCTGACCGCCGAGACCCGCGGCCTCATCGGCGAGGCGGAGCTGCGCCTGATGAAGCCAAGCGCGCTTCTGATCAACACCGCGCGCGGCGGACTGGTGGACGAGCCGGCGCTGGCGCGCGCGCTGCGCGAGGGCTGGATCGGCGGCGCGGGCTTCGACGTCCTCGGCGTCGAGCCGCCCCGCGAGGGCAACGTGCTGCTGGAAATCGACCAGCCGAACTTCCTGCTCACCCCGCACGTCGCGTGGGCGTCGGTCGAGGCGATGGAGGGCCTGGCCGACCAGCTCACCGTCAACATCGACGCCTGGGCCGAGGGCCGACCCCGCAACCTCGTGACCTGAGCGCCCGGCAGCGCGCGCTCAGGTGCCGAGCGCCGTCCCCGGGGTGACGCCATTCTCGGCGCAGAACTGTGCGGCGCCGATCTTCTTGCCGTCCTCGAGCTTCACCTTCTGGACCTCGACCTGGCCGCCCTGCGCGACCACGAACATGGCCTCGGACTCGATCGCCGCGACCGTGCCAACCTTGCCCTTGACCTGCCCGAAGGTGCGCGTCGGGTGCTTGCGCGCGTCGAAGATCTGCAGCCGACGACCGCCCAGCGTCGTCCAGGCGCCGGGCGCCGGGTTGCACCCCCGGATCAGGTTGTAGACGTGGTCGACGTGGTTGTGCCAGTTGATGCGCGCCTCGGCAGCGTGGCACCAGCCCTCATAGCTTGCCTGCGACTCGTCCTGAACCGTCTCGCGCGCGCCCCCGCGAACGACGAGGTCGGCCGCCTCCAGCAGTGCCGCGACGCCCATCGGGAACAGCCGGTCGAAATACACACTGCCGAGCGTGTCGTCGGGCCCGATCGGAGTCTCCTTCTGCAGGACCACCGGCCCTTCGTCGAGTCCGTCGGTCGGACGGAAGATCGTCAGTCCCGTGCGGCTGTCGCCGTGGATGATCGGCCAGTTGATGGAGCTCGGGCCGCGGTAGCGCGGCAGCAGCGACGGGTGGTACTGGATCGTGCCGTGCCGCGGGATCGTCACGAAGCTCTGCGGGGCGAACTGCAGCACGTACGCCATCACGCCGATGTCGACATTCAGCGCGCGCAGCGCCGCCTCGGCCTCGGGCGTCTTGAGCGAGGGCAGCTGAAACAGCTGGACGCCCCGCTCCTGCGCCGCCACGCGCAGCGCGTCAGGGCGCGCTCCGGGCTTCTCCGGCGCACAGAACACGCCGGCGACCGTATCGCCGCGCGCGATGAAGGCCTCGAGCGCCGCCTTGCCGAAGTCCTGCTGTCCGATGATCGCGATACGCATCGGTCGATCTCCCGCGGTCGAGTAATCCCGCCCGGATTGTGGGGCGGGCCGGGCGCCGGAGTGGCCGGCGCGTCCCGTTGTTTAGCACAGATGCGAACGCGCGGCGACGGTATGGCGACGGCATCGGCGCGTTAAGATTCGTGGAGGGGCGGCAATCCCTGCTGACTTTCGAAGCGCCGTCGCGTGCCGCTGAACGGGTCGACGAACTCCAGCGCGCGCGCCAGGAGCGCGAGCGGCCGTTCGTAGTCATCGTCGTGCCGGCCGCTCAGGACGGGGTAATAGCGATCATTGAGAATCGGGGCGCCGAGCGCCGCCATGTGCACGCGCAGCTGGTGCTTGCGGCCCGTCAGCGGCTCCAGCGAGTAGCGCCAAAGGGCCACACCGCGTTCCATCACCTCGATGAGCGTCTCGCTGTTCGGTTCGCCGGCGGCCTCGCGGACCCGGAAGAATGGCTCGCCTGACACGAGCCGGCTGCGGTAGGTCAGCGGGAAGGCGGTGCCGGGGAGGGGCGGCGCGACCGCCTCGTAGCGCTTGCGGATGCGCTGTTCGCGGAACAGCGCCTGGTAGCGCGACCGCGTGGCGGGATTCGCGGACAGGAGCACGACGCCCGCGGTTGCCCGGTCGATCCGGTGCAGCGGCACGAGTGTTGCCAGTCGAAGGTCCGACATCAGGCGCGCGACCAGGGTCTCGCGCACCCATCCGCCGGCGGGGGCGACCGGCAGGTAGGCGGGCTTGTCCGCGACGACGAGGTCGGCGTCGGCGTGCAGCACGCGGACCGCAACCGGCATCGAGGGCTCGTCCGCTACTTCGCGCCAGTACCAGACGCGCCGGCCGTCGCGATGCGGCGCGTCCGCCGCGACCGGGACGCCGTCTTCGCCCCGGACCAGCCCGCGCGCGAAGCGGTCGGCCCATCGCTCGCGGCCCACCGCGGGGAAACGGGCGGCGAGCGCGTCGAGGACCGTCGCCCACGGCCCCGCCGCCAGCCAGATCGAGCTGCGCGGCCGCAGGTCCCAATCTTCACGTTCTGCCATGGTCGGATCCGACGGCACGGTGCCGGCGCGCCACGCCTTCGATGGTAGGCGATCGCCGGCGCGCTGTCCGGCGCCGTCGAGCCGTTACAATGATCCCGGGCAACGGAGAACCGTCATGGAAAAGGATCTCGACGCCATCGGCCACGTCAAGTCGGTCATGTTGGACCACGCGCTGCGTTTCGGTCCGAAGCTGGTCGTCGCCGTGTTGATTCTGGTGGTCGGCGTCCTCGTTGGCCGATGGGTCGGCCGGGTCGTCGCTCGCGGGCTGCGCCGCTTCGAGTTCGAGCCGCCGGTGCGCCTGCTGATGGTGAGGGCGGTCCGGGTCGTGGTCTTCGCGCTGTTCCTGATCCTCGCCCTGCAGAACCTCGGGATCGAGCTCTTGCCGCTGATCGCCGGCCTCAGCGTAGCCGGTGCCGGCGTGGCGCTCGCGACGCAGGGTGTGCTCAGCAATGTCGTGGCGGGGCTCACGATCATCTTCACGAAGCCGTACCGCGTCAGCGACTACATCGAGATCGTCGGCGTCCAGGGGCAGGTCCAGGCCATCAACCTCTTCAGCACCACGCTGCTGCATGCCGACCAGTCGCGCGTGGTCGTGCCCAATCGCAAGATCGTCGGCGAGATCCTGCACAACTACGGCCGGATCCGGCAGTCCGAGGTCCTGGTGGGCGTCGGTTACGACGTCGACCTGCCCCGGGCACTGGAGCTGATCCGCGGCGTCACGGCGGCGAATCCGCGCGTGCTGCGCGAGCCGGCGGCGGTGGTGGCCGTCGCGGCGCTGGGTGAATCGGCCGTCCAGATCGCGGTGCGGCCCTGGACGTCGGTCGAGGATTTCGGCAACGTCGCCGGCGAACTCAGCGTGGCGATCGTCGACGCCTGCCGACGCGCAGGTGTTTCGATGCCGTTCCCACAGCGCGAGGTGCGGCTGCTCGGCACGGCAGGCTAGCGCCGGGGCGCCGAAGCGCAGGTGCCCCCGGCCGGGGTCGACGCCGGCGAGCGGGACCGACGGCCCGTGAGCAGCGGGCGCCGCTACGCCGGCGGCGGCCGAAGATCGCTTGCGAGACCGAGGATGGCGCGAGCCTCCGCCGGGCTCGCGATGTCGCGACCTGTCTCGCGGGCGATCCCCGCCAGTGCATCCACCAGCGCTCCGTTGCTCGTCGCCTTCGTGCCGTCGGGCAGGTAGAAGGTGTCCTCGAGGCCCGTGCGCAGGTGTGCGCCCAGCTCGGCGGCGCGCCGGTGTAGCGGCCAGATCGAAGCCCGGCCGATCGCGGTGACCTGCCACGAGGAGCCGGCGACGAGCTGGCGGGCCAGTATCGGCAGCAGCGCAGGGTCTGACGGCATGCCCGATTCGACGCCCATCACGAAGTTGTAGTCGAGGTGGCCCGTGACCAGGCCGGCACGAGCGTACATCTCGACGCAGCGCACGATGCCCGTGTCGAAGCATTCGAATTCAGGCCTTGCGCCGGTCTCGGCCATCGCCCGCAGGAACGCTGCGACCTTCTCGACGGGGTTGTCGAACAGCATCGGCGGCCACGCCCAGCTGCCGTCGCTTCGGACCTTCAGGTAGTTCAGCGAGCCGGCGTTGCAGGCGGCGATCTCCGGGCGAATCGCCCGCAGGCAGTGGACCGGCCCGTCGATATCGCCGCCCACGATGCCCGTCGACTGGTTGATGATGATCCCGGGGCAGCGGTCGCGGATCGCGCCGGCAATGTCCCGTGCCACGGCAGGGTCCCAGGTCGGCAGGTGCCCCCTGCCGGGCGCCTGCTGCCTGAAATGGACGTGCACGACCGACGCGCCGGCGCTGCAGGCCGCGTGCGCCTCCTTGGCCATCTGCTCGGGCGTGACCGGAACGGGGTGCTGTGAGGGATCGGTGAGTACGCCCGTGAGCGCGCAGGTGATGACGGCCTTGCTCATGGCACCCCCTGACCGAATCGCACGAGGACCTGACCGGGCGTCACCTGGCTGCCCGTCGCCACCTCGACGCGGGCCACGACGCCCGGTCCTCCGGCGCGCACCTCGTGCTCCATCTTCATGGCCTCAAGGACCAGCAGGCGCTGGCCGCTCACGACGGCCACACCGGGTGCGACCTCGACGGCGATGACCCGTCCGCTGATGGCCGACCGTATGTCCGCGGCGGTCCCCGGCGCAGCGGCCTCGAGCGCAGGTTCGCGGCGCCGGCAGCGGAACTCGAAGTCGCCGTCGCGCGTGTGAAGCCACAAGTGGGTGTCCTGCCAAGCGTAGCGGTAGGGGAGCGGCTCGCCGTCCACCTCCGCCTCGCCATCACAGCGCGGCTCGACGGGGCGTCCCGACAGCGCGACGGTTGCGCCGGCCAGCGTGACGGTGGCCCCATCGGCTCGCAGGCGTACGGTTCCGCGCTGGGCTGCACACTCGCGCACCGACTCCGGCGCCCGCCACTCGAGACTGACCGGCAACGGCAGCGGAGGTCCGATCGACCAGTGGCGCCAGGCCGGCGTGACGTCGGCGGCCTCCGGCGCGGCCGCGGCCGACAGCCATGCGGCCAGCGCCCAGTCGTGGCGCGACGGTCGAACCGCTCGCGTGGCACCGGTCGGGAAGTGTCGCTCGATGAAAGCCGTCGACACGTCGTCCCCGGCGATGAATGCCGGGTGCCGAAGCACGTGCCCCAGGAAGCCGCGGTTGGAGGTGACGCCGAGCAGGACGGTTCGGTCGATGGCGCGCGCGAGCCGTGCGATCGCCTCGTCGCGCGTTGATCCGTGCGCCGCGATCTTGGCGAGCATCGAGTCGAAGTGTGCCCCGATCCGCAGGCCGCGCTCGAGGGCGTGATCGCAGCGCGCCGACGCGTCCGCGCGCCAGTCGAGCACCGTGCCGGTGCGCGCGAGGAATCCGTCGGCCGGCTCCTCTGCGCACAGGCGGACCTCGATGGCATGGCCATCGAAGCGCAGGTCGGACTGAGAGAAGCCCAGCGGCTCCCCGCGCGCGATTCGCAGCTGCCACTCCACGAGGTCGAGGCCCGTGACCAGCTCCGTCACCGGATGCTCGACCTGCAGGCGCGTGTTCATTTCAATGAAGTAGAACGCACCGTCAGGCTGCAGCAGGAACTCGACGGTGCCGGCGCCGCAGTAGTTGACCGCGCGCGCGACTTCGAGGGCGGCATTACCCATGCGGACCCGCAGCGCGGCGTCGACGGCAGGAGAGGGAGACTCCTCGATGACCTTCTGGTGCCGACGCTGGATCGAGCAGTCGCGCTCGCCGAGGTGCACGCGGCCGCCATGGCGGTCGGCGAGCACCTGGATCTCGACGTGGCGCGGTGCATCGAGGGCCCGCTCGAGCACGACGCGGCCGTCGCCGAACGCCGCGCGGGCCTCGGCCGCCGCTGAAGCGAGCGCCGCTCCGAGCTCGGCCGGCTCGGCCACGCGGCGCATCCCGCGACCGCCGCCGCCGGCTGCGGCCTTGATCATGATCGGGTAGCCGACACGGGCCGCGGCGGCTGCCAGGGCGGCCGCGTCCTGCGTCTCGTCGTCGTATCCGGGAACGACCGGGAGACCGGCCGCCGCCATCTGGCGACGGGCACGCGCCTTGTCCGCCATGGCCTGGATCGCGGCTGCGCTCGGTCCGACGAACTGCAGGCCGGCGTCGGCGACTGCTGCCGCAAACGTGGCGTTCTCCGCCAGGAAGCCGTAGCCCGGGTGTACGGCATCCGAGCGGGCCCGGCGCGCCGCAGCCAGGATCCGCTCGATGGACAGGTAGGAATCCGCAGGAGCGGTCCCGCCGATCGCGACAGCCTCGTCACAGGCGCCGATGTGCGGGCTGTCGCGGTCGACGTCGGAGTAGACGGCGATCGGGACGATACCGAGCCGCCGCGCCGAGCGCGCGATCCGCACGGCGATCTCGCCGCGATTGGCGATCAGTAGCCGTGTCAGCGCGACCACGTCGTATTCCGCGGCATGCGACGCGACGCGGCGATCGACACCGCAACGCTGGCGCGCGACCAGAGCGCCAGGCGGCCGCGCGCGGAGGAGGCGCCCGGATGCGCGTCGCGCTCAGCCACGGGGCAGCGTACCCATGCTCTTGCACAGTATCGACAGCATCACCTCGTCGGCCCCCGCGCCGATCGACGCGAGCCGGCCGTCGCGGTAGAGCCGCGACACCCGGTTCTCCCAGGTGAACCCCATCCCGCCCCAGTACTGCAGGCACCGGTCCGGCACCTCGCGCAGCAGCCGGCCGGCTTTGAGCTTCGCCATCGACGCGAGCGGCGTGACGTCGGACCCTCCGACGTACAGTTCCGTTGCGCGGTAGACCAGGGCACGCAGCGCCTCGATCTCGGTCTGCAGTTCGGCGAGCGTGAAGTGAACGACCTGGTTGTCGAGGATCGGGCGACCGAAGGCGCGCCGCGCACGTGTGTACTCCACGGTGTCGTGGACCGCGGTCTCGAGGCTCTGCAGTGAATTGGCGGCCGCCCACAGCCGCTCCTCCTGGAACTGCAGCATCTGGTACGTGAACCCCTGGCCCTCCTCACCGATCCGGTGACGGACCGGCACGCGCACGCCGTCGAACATGATCTGAGCAGTGTCCGACGAATGCATGCCGATCTTGCGGAGCCGACGGGCGATGGTCACGCCGCGCGTGCGCATGGGCACGATGATCAGCGACTTGTTTCGGTGCGGGGGGGCGTCGGAGGTGTTCGCCAGGCAGCACATCCAGTCGGCCTGCGAGCCGCTCGTGATCCAGAGCTTGCCGCCATCGATCACGTAGTCGTCGCCGTCGCGCCGGGCCGTGGTCCGGATCGACGCGACGTCGGATCCCGCGCCGGCCTCGGACACGCCGACGCAGGCGACCGCGGTACCGGCGATCGCCGGGGCCAGGAATTCGGCTCGCAGTTCGTCCGACCCGAAGCGAGCCAGCGCCGGCGTCGCCATGTCGGTCTGCACGCCGATCGCCATCGGCACGCCACCGGCTGCGCAATGACCGAGGGCCTCCGCCATGACCATCGCGTAGCTGTAGTCCAGACCGGCGCCGCCGAAAGCCTCCGGCTTCGTCAGCCCGAGCAGCCCCAGCTCGCCGAGCTTGCGGAAGACCTCGTGCGCCGGAAACGCGCCGGCCTCCTCCCACTCATCGATGTGAGGGTTGATCTCCTGGACGACGAAGCGCTCGACGGTGCGTCGCAGCTGGTCGTGCTCGGGCGTGAACTTCATGGAAACTCCGGATTCAGGGCCGCGCCACGCCGAAGCCGATCGGCCGGAGTGGCACGCGCTCGGCGCGACGGAACAGCGTCAGCAGGTAGCCGAGCAGCGGCCGCGTCTGCCGCGGGTCGATGACTCCGTCGTCGAGCAGTCGGCCCGAGGTATAGAAGGCCGACGTCTGGCGCTCGAAGGTCTCGACGATGCGCCGGCGCAGCGACTCTACCTGGGCCGCGTCGGGCTCTGCGCCGCGGGTGCGCGCGGCGTCCTCCATGACGATCGCCATCGTGGTGGCCGCCTGCTCGGCCCCCATCACCGCAGTGCAGGCGCTCGGCCAGGAAAACAGGAAGCGCGGCGCGAACCCGCGGCCGCACATCCCGTAATTGCCCGCGCCATAGGACGCGCCGCACTGGATCGTCACCTGCGGTACCGCCGCGTTGGCGACGGCCTGGATCATCTTGGATCCGTGCTTGATCATGCCCGCCCGTTCGGAGTCGGTGCCGACGATGTAGCCCGTGGTGTTCTGCAGGTAGATGATCGGCAGGCCGCTCTGGCAGCACGCCTGGATGAAGTGGGTGGCCTTGGACGCGCCCGGCGGATCGATCGGGCCGTTATTGGTCAGGAACCCTGCCGGTTGGCCGAATACAGACGCGTGAACGCAAACGGTGCCCGCTCCGTAGCCCGCCTTGAATTCGAGGAGTCGCGAATCGTCGACGATCCGCGCCAGCACTTCGCGCATGTCGACGGACTTGCGGCCGTCGGCCGGCAGGAGTCCCAGCAGGTCCTCGGCCGGGTAGCGCGGTTCCGGTGCGGCGGGCAGTTCAACTTCGAACCGCTCCCAGCCGAGATGCGCCACCAGTTCGCGCAGGATCCCGATGCCGTGCGCGTCATCCTCCGCGACGTACTCGGCGAGTCCCGACACCGTCGCATGCATCGCGGCGCCTCCTAGCTCCTCTTCGGTGGCGATCTCGCCGGTGGCGGCGCGAAGTAGCGGTGGCCCGGCGAGGAAGGCCCGTGCACGCTGGCGCACCATGACGACGTAGTCCGAGAGCCCCGGCATGTACGCGCCGCCGGCGGTGGCGCTGCCATGCACGAGCGTGAGCACCGGGACGCCGGCGGCCGACAGGCGCGCGAGGCGGCAGTAGTGGCCACCGCCGTTGACGAAGTCCTCCACACGGTAGCGCAGCAGATTTGCGCCGGCGGATTCGACCAGATGCACGAACGGCAGCCGATTCTCCAGCGCGATTTGCTCGGCTCGCTGGAACTTCTCGAGTCCCATCGGTTGCAGTGCCCCCGCTTCGATGCCGGAGTCATCGACGACGACGATGCACGTCGTGCGCGATATGCGGCCGATCCCGGCGATGCACCCTCCGCCGGGAATCGTCAGCGCCGGGTCGTCGACATCCAGCCGGTATCCGGCCAGCGAGGACAGCGTGACGAAGGGGGATGCGGAATCGAGCAGCAGCCCGAGCCGCTCCCGCGGCAGCAGCTGGCCGCGGCGGGCGAAGCGCGGGGCGGCGCGCGCCGACGCCGCCTCGGTCCGCGCCTCGAGGTCCGCCAGATCGCGCAGCAGCCGCTGCTGGTGTTCGCGGTTGGCTGCGAACGAGGCATCGGTGGGTGCGATCGCGGACTCGAAGGCCGGCACGCTCAGTCCCCGAGGACTTGTGGACGGCGGCCGCGGTGGAACCCGTCGAACGACGGTGAGGGTTGCCCGGTCCGCATCGGCCAGTGCCGCCGTGCCGTGGGCGCCGCGCCGTCGACGCGCAGGCAAGCGCCGGAGATGAACGCCGCCGCGTCGCTGAGCAGGAACACGATGGCGGCCGACACCTCGGCCTCGGTCCCGAGGCGCAGCGCCGGCGTGTGATTGGCGAGGTCGCGGATGATCGGCCCGACTGCGGCAGGATAGGAGTCCAGGCCGCTCGATGCGATCCAGCCCGGCGCAACCGCATTGACCCGGACCGGTGCCCATTCGCACGCAGCGGTTTCGGTGAGGTTGACCATGCCCGCGCGCGCGGCGCCGCTGTGGCCCATTCCCGGCATTCCGTTCCAGCAATCCGCTGCGACGTTGACGATGGCGCCGCCACGGCCTTGCATGTGCTGACGGAAGCACTCGCGCGCCATCAGGAACCCACCCGTGAGGTTGGTCGCCACTACCGCCTGCCAGCCCTTGGCGGAGATGTCCGCGAGCGGCGCGGGGAACTGGCCGCCGGCGTTGTTCACCAGCGCGTCGATGCGGCCGCGGCGCGCGAGGATCGCCGCCACCGCATGTGCCACCGCCTCTTCGTCACGGATGTCGCACGCCGTAGCGGCTGCGGAGCCGCCATCCGCGCGGATCTCCGCCTCGACGTCGGCGAGTCGTGCGGCGCTGCGACCGACGAGCTCGACGTGGGCGCCAAGCGCAGCGAGCTCGTGGGCGCAGCAGCGGCCGATGCCGCTGCCGCCGCCGGTCACGATGGCCACGCGATCCGCGAACAGCCCTGGTCGGAACACGCTGCGGTACGGCATGACCTCGAGTCTAGATCAAGCGCTTGCTTGAAAAAAGGGGCTGCCCTACGATGACCGCCATGGTCGAACGCCGTCGCCGGTCCAAGGGTGCGCCCGATGCCATGCTGCCGGGCTCGAAGGCGGTGCAGGCGCCGCGCGATGCGGATCCGGGCCGCCGCGGACGGATCATCCGCGAGTCGGCACGCCTCTTTCGGGAGCGCGGCTACGAGCGCACGTCGGTGCGCGACATCGCCTCCGCCACGGGCCTGCAGTCCGGGAGCTGGGTCTACTACTTCCGGACCAAGCAGGAGATCCTCGCCGCGGTCATGGAGGAGGGTCTGCAGCGGTCGCTGGTGCGGATTGAGGCCATCGGGCAGCAGGCGGGCGCGCCACGCGCCCGCTTCGAGGCGCTCGTGCGTACCCATCTCGAGACGCTGCTGGCCCCTGGGCAGGACTTCATCCCGGTGCTCCTCTACGACTGGCGCTCGCTCGAGGCCGCCGCGCGCCCGCGCGTGGTCGCGCTGCAGCGGCGTTACGAGGCCGTCTGGGACACCGTGATCGCGGAATTGCGTGCGGCGGGCGAGTGGACCGGTGCGACGCGGATCGACCGGCTGCTGATGTTCGGCGCGCTGAACTGGATTGCGCACTGGTATCGCCCCGGCGGCGGGCTCGACGTGAGGGCGCTCGCGGCGGAGGCGACGCGCTTCTTCCTGCGCGGGGGCGGGCGTAGCCTCAAGCGCAAGCCGGGGCGCAGGACGCGCTGACGCCGCTCGCCGGGCCGCCTCGCTCCTCGCCAATCGGGAACACCTCGCCCATTCGACGGGTTAGAGTGCGGCGGCGAGTTCGCCGGTAGGCGCGGGGGATGGTGGACATGGCCGCTCAGACGTGACGCCGGAATCGCCAATTCCGGCCGCGACCGTTGAGCGTGCCGTCGTGGCGCGCGCGGCGGCCTTCGACGAGATTCCGTTCAGCGCGTTCCACTGGCGCGTGGCCATTGCGAGCACCGGTGGCGTGTTCAGCGACGGGTTCGGTCTCGGGATTATCGGCATCGCCGTCAGCCAGGGCGCGCAGCAGCTGCGCCTCACGCCCTGGTGGATCGGCTTGCTGGGCGCGGCCTCGCTGGCCGGCCTGTTCCTCGGTGCGCTGGTTGCCGGGCCGGTCGCGGACCGCGCCGGACGCCGTCCGGTCTTCGCCTCGAACATGGCGGCACTGGCCCTGTGCTCGGCGCTGCAGTATTTCGTGGCGAGCGGCGGGCAGCTGCTCGCGCTGCGCGTCGTGATCGGTCTGCTGCTCGGGACCGACTATGTCGTCAGCAAGGCGCTGCTCACCGAGTTCGCCCCACGTCGCGCGCGTGGCCGGGTCCTCGGCGTGCTGTCGGTGGCTTGGGCGGGCGGGTACGCCTGCGCCTACGCCGCGGGGTTCGCGCTGCTGGCCAGCCCGGGCGAGCCCTGGCGGTGGATGCTGCTCGCGAGTGCCGTGCCCTGCGCGTTGATCCTGCCGCTCCGATGGTTCATTCCCGAGTCTCCGCGCTGGCTCATGGCTCGCGGCCGGTCTGCGGAGGCGGCACGGGTCACGCGCGAGGCCTTCGGTGCCGGCGTCGATCCGCCGCTCCTGGGCGCCGTGCCGCCCGCGGACGGCTCGCGCTGGCGCGAACTCGGCTCGGCGCCGTGGCGGCGGCGCACGCTGGTCGGCTGCGTGTTCTTTACTGCGCAGGTGATTCCATACTTCGCGGTCGGCACGTTCATCTCCCGGGTGCTCGATGCGCTCCACGTCGCCGGCGGCTATGCCGGCGGGCTCGCCTACAATGGCGCGCTATTGGCGGGTGCGGCCGCAGGCATGGCAGTCGTGGACCGACTGCCGCGCCGGGTGTTCCTAGTCGGCAGCTTCGCGCTCGCCGCCGCTTCGCTGGCGCCTCTGGCCTTAAGTAATGAACTGCCTTCCGCCCTCGTCGTCGTCCTGTTCGCGGTGTTCGCTGGCGTCGTTTCGGCCGCCTCCAACCTCGTCTACGTCTACCTGCCGGAGCTCTTTCCTACGCACCTGCGCGCGTCGGGGATTGGTCTCGCAGTCGCGGCCAGCCGGATAGGCTCGGCAGTCAGCACGTTCCTGTTGCCGGTGGTGGTCCATGACTACGGCGCGCGCGCGGCACTCGCCGTTTGCGTCCTCGTGCTGCTGGCCGGGGCGATGGTGTGCTTCGCCTGGGCCCCGGAGACGCGTGATCGGCCCATCGACGAGCAACTTCGCGCCTGAACATCCGCGGACCGGCTTGACTCCGGCGGCGCGCGCCGCATGATGCCGCACGGCGCTGTCGCAGCAGGGGATCGTCCCGCCGAGTGCCGCAGCAAGTGGTCATTGACAGGAGCGCTCCATGGATGCAGGTCCCGTGCCGCGCGCCGCACTGGTGGCGGCGGCCCTCGTGTCGGTACCCGTGGCGGCGCACGGCGGCGTCGCATCGGCGGCGCTGCCGATGTCTGATCTGTTGACGCAGCACGCGGCTTCAGCGCCGGTCGCGAATGCTGCATTCGCGCCCGGGAGCGACGCGCTCGCTGCACCGGCCTTCGCCGGAGTGCTGCGCATCGCGCAGGCCGCGATGCGCGCCGAACCGCAGCTGGAGCGGCCGGTGGTCGGCGGCCGCGACGCGCGGCTGTTCCCGGGCGTCTCGCTCGAGTTCCTCACGATCGGTGACGTGCTCGTGCCGGTTCAGCGCGGCGAAATGGTGCGCGAGACGCAGCCGGTCAAGGTGCCGAGTTACTGGCGCGTCATTCCGCAGTTCGGGCGCATCTGGCGCGAGCCCGGCGATGCGCCATGGTCGCGCGCTGCGTTCCCGCTGATGCTGGTGAACGACACCGAGAACCACGCCCATCAGGGCCTCGCGACCTTCTTGTACCGCGACGGCGAAGTCAGCCAGCTGCGCTTCCAGTTCGTGCAGCAGACAGCGCCGTACCTGGTGCGCCCGCACTTCGTCAGCTGGGGGTCTACCGGCCTTTCGCTGGCGCCATCCGATGCGGTAACCGCCGAGGCACGCCGGGCGGCGGCGGCGGCCGAGCTCGCTGCCCGCCTGCCGGCGCGGCCTTGGAGCGATCTTGTCCGCCAGTCACCGGCGGGCGCTCTCGACGGCTTCGGCGGCCCCCTGGACCCGAAGTGGATCGTCGAGACCGCGCTGGTCCGCGACGGCACTCTCTATTACGGGGAGTCGGCCACGCCGTACGGTCCATACCCGTACCCGCTCGAGATGCGCTTCGGCGTGCGCTCCATCATGAAGAGCGTCGCCGCCCCGCTGGCACTGCTGCGTCTCGCGCAGACCTACGGGCCGTACGTGCTCAACCTGCACGTCGGCGACTACGTGCCGGGTATCGACGCGAAGTACCGTCAGGTGCGGTTCATTGATGCCGCCTGCATGGCGAGCGGCTTCGGCGGCACGGGCTCGGTTCGGACCCACCCGAACGACATATTCGACGGGTACCTGGGCGGGAACTATGACGACTGGTACACGGCGCCGTCCCACGCCGAGAAGATCCGCCAGATCGTCGCCAACCTGCGCCCGTACCCGTGGGAGCCCGGCACGGTGGTTCGCTATCGCGACCAGGACTTCTACCTGCTGGGGGCCGCGCTCGACGGCTTCGTCAAGTCCGTGCGCGGTCCCAGCGCGGACGTCTGGGAGATGGTGAAGAGCGAGGTGTTGGCGCCGATCGGCGTGGCGCACGCCCCGGCCGTCCGCACGCGCGAGTCCGGCGGTGCCGACGGTCTCGCCTGGTTCAACGCCGGCTACTATCCGACGCTCGACGACCTCGCCAAGATCGCCCTCCTGTACCAGAACCGCGGCGCCAGCGGCGGCGTGCAGCTGCTGCATCGGGGATTGACCGAGACCCTGCTCGCTGGTGGCGCAGCGCTGCTGAAGACGGGCGACGGCTCCGTCCGCGACGGCACGCGCACCGCGGCTGACCTGGCGGGCGGCCTGTACTGGATGGGCTTCCACTACACGGCGTACACCGGTCAGGCGAGCGGCCGGCAGTACTTGCTGCCGACGATGTCGGGTTCGGGGGAGAACGAGGTCGTGCTGTATCCGAATGGCATGGTATCGATCCGCACCGCCAAGGCCGCTGGTCTTCCGGACGGCGTGAAGGTCAATACAGGCGACGGCCCGCAGACGATCCGCGCGGTCGACCGGCTGGCGCCGCTGTGACCGGCGAGGCCGAGCCGCGCCGGCGGCGCGAGGGCGGTCGCGGACGCCGCAAGGCTGACGGTCACCTGCCGCAGCTGCCGTGGCGAGCGGTCACGAATCCCTACGCGCCGATGGAGGTGCTCAGCGCCGACCAGGTGGAAGCTATCCACCTGACCTCGCTGCGCATCCTTGAGGAGCTGGGACTCGAGCTCATGTCGGCACCGGCGCGTGCGCTGATGCGGGCAGCCGGTGCCAGCGTCGACGAGGCGACCGGTACGGTGCGCGTGGATCGGGGGCTCGTCGCCCAGGCCCTGTCCACCGCACCGGCGACCTTCACGCTCACGCCGCGCAACCCGGCGCGCCAGGTCATCCTCGGCGGAAACCACATCAACTTCGGCCTGGTGGCCGGTCCCCCGAACGTCCACGACCGGGAGCGGGGCCGGCGCCCCGGCAACCTGCGCGACTACTGCGACTTCATCCGCCTCGCCCATCACTTCAACGCCATCCACCTGATCGGCAACCAGGTGTGCGCGCCGGTGGAACTACCGGCCAACTCGCGGCACCTCGACACATATCGCGCCAATCTCCTGTACTCAGATCTCGCCTACCACTGCACCGCCATCGGGGCGGGCCGCGCGCTCGACGGCATACGCATGATGGCAATCGCGCGCGGCGTCTCGCTGGAACAGATGGCGCAGCATCCCGGCGTCATGACCATCATTTCCGTCAACAGCCCGCGGCGCTTCGATGAGGCGATGGCGGACGGGCTGGTGGCGATGGCAAGCCACGGCCAGCCGGTCGTCATCACGCCATTCACGCTGATGGGGGCCATGGCGCCCGTGTCGCTGGCTGCGGCGCTGGCGCAGCAGAATGCCGAGGCGTTGTTCGGCGTCGTGCTCGCGCAGGCCGCGCGGGTCGGGGCACCGGTGATGTACGGCGCGTTCACCTCCAACGTCGACCTGCGCTCCGGGGCCCCGGCGTTCGGTACCCCTGAGAACGCCAAGGCCAACGTCGCGAGCGGCCAGTTGGCGCGGCGCTACCGGCTTCCGTACCGGACCTCGAACGCCAGCGCATCGAATGCGGCAGACGCCCAGGGCGCATACGAGACCGAAATGGCGCTCTGGGGTGCCGTCCTCGGACACGCCAACCTGATCTATCACGCGGCCGGCTGGCAGGAAGGGGGGCTCACCGCCTCGTTCGAGAAGCTGGTGCTCGACGTCGAGATGCTGCAGCTGATGATGGAGTTCCTCCGGCCGGTGGTCGTGGACGAGGCTGAGCTCGGCTTCGAGGCCATCCGGGGCGTCCACACCGGCGGCCACTTCTTCGGCGAGCCCCACACGATGGAGCGCTACGAGCACGCGTTCTACCAGCCCCTGGTCTCGAACTGGCAGAACTACGAGAACTGGGAGATCGCCGGGGCGCTGGATGCGACGGCGCGCGCCACCGACATCTGGAAGCGCGCGCTGGCGGAGTACGAGGAGCCGCCGCTGGATCCCGGCATCCGCGAGGCGCTCGACGACTACGTCGCCAGGCGGCGCGAAGAAATCGGCGCCGGCGAGCCGTAGGCCGCAGGCGCAGGCAGTACACTATCCGCATGCGGTACTCGATCCTGTCCGTGCTCGGGCACGCGCTCGCCGGCAACCGGCGCTGGACGCCGGCGTGGCGGGATGCGGCGCCGCAGCCGCACTACGACGTGGTGATCGTCGGTGGCGGCGGCCACGGGCTCGCGACCGCGTACTACCTGGCAAAGGTCCACGGCGTTCGCCGCGTGGCGGTCGTCGAGAAGGGCTACATCGGCGGCGGCAATGTCGGCCGCAACACGACGATCATCCGCTCCAACTACCTGCTCCCGGGCAACATCCCCTTCTACGAATGGTCGCTGAAGCTGTGGGAAGGTCTCGAGCAGGACATCAATTACAACGCGATGGTCTCGCAGCGCGGAGTGCTGAACCTCTATCACAGCGATGCGCAGCGCGACGCCTTCGTGCGACGCGGCAACGCGATGCGCCTGCACGGCGTCGATGCGGAGCTGCTGGACGTCGCGGCGATCCGGCGGCTGGCGCCGTTCCTCGATTTCGACAACGCGCGATTCCCGATCCGCGGCGGCCTGCTGCAGCGGCGTGGCGGTACGGTGCGACACGACGCGGTAGCGTGGGGTTATGCGCGCGCCGCCGATCGCCTTGGCGTCGACATCGTGCAGAACTGCGAGGTGACCGGCATACGCTGCGATCACGGGCGCGTCGCCGGCGTCGAGACGACCCGCGGCTTCATCGGCGCCGGCCGCGTCGGCCTCGCCTGCGCCGGGAATTCCTCGCGGGTCGCCGCGATGGCCGGGCTGCGGCTGCCGATCGAGTCGCACGTGCTGCAGGCATTCGTCTCGGAGGCGCTCAAGCCGGTGATCCCGTGCGTGATCACCTTCGGGGCCGGCCACTTCTACGTGAGCCAGTCGGACAAGGGCGGTCTGGTCTTCGGCGGCGACATCGACGGCTACAACTCCTACGCGCAGCGCGGCAACCTGCCGACCGTCGAGGACGTGTGCGAGGGTGGCATGGCGCTCATGCCGTTCATCGGTCGCGTGCGATTGCTGCGCTCGTGGGGCGGCATCATGGACATGTCGATGGACGGGTCGCCGATCATCGACCGCACGCCGGTCGACGGCCTGTACCTCAACGCCGGCTGGTGCTACGGGGGCTTCAAGGCGACGCCCGCCTCGGGATGGTGTTTCGCGCATCTGCTCGCACGCGACGAGCCGCACCCGGTCGCGACCGCCTACCGCCTCGATCGTTTTGCAGCCGGCCGGCTGGTGGACGAGAAGGGGCAGGGTCCCCACCCCAACCGGCACTAGCGCCGAGGATCGTCACAGACCGATGCGCATCCCCTGTCCGCACTGCGGCTCGCGCGGCCACGAGGAGTTCGCCTACTACGGCGACGCCTCGCTGGTGCGCCCCGATCCCGCCACGGCGGATGCCGAGCAGGCGTTCGCCGAGTTCGTGTACCTGCGCGACAACCCGGCTGGACCCCACCGCGAACTCTGGTACCACGCGCAGGGCTGCCAGTCCTGGCTCGTCGTCGAGCGTGACACGCTCACCCATGAGATCCGCGGCGCCGCGGACGTCCGGAGCCGGGCCTCCACGTGACCGTGCCCACCGTACCTCATCAGTCGGCGCGATCCGCGGCGGGCGGCCTGATCGACCGTAGTCGTCCGCTGCGCTTCCGGTTCGACGGGCGCGATTTCACCGGCTTCGCCGGCGACACGCTTGCCTCGGCGCTCGTGGCCAACGGTGTCCGCCTGCTCGGACGCTCCTTCAAGTACCACCGCCCGCGTGGCCTGCTCTCTGCCGGCCCGGAGGAGCCGAACGCGCTCGTCGAGCTGCGCGGCGGCGACCGACGCGAGCCGAACACGCGTGCCACGGTGGCGGAGCTGTTCGACGGCCTGGAGGCCACCAGCCAGAACCGCTGGCCATCACTCGGATTCGATCTGCTGGCCGTCAACCGGCTGCTCGGGCCCGCCTTCGCCGCGGGGTTCTACTACAAGACCTTCATGTGGCCGGCGTCCTTCTGGGAGCGCGTCTACGAGCCGATGATTCGCCGTGCCGCCGGCCTCGGCCGCATTGCGACCGGCCCCGACCCGGACTCCTACGAGAAGGCGTTCGCGTTCTGCGACCTGCTGGTCGTCGGCGCGGGACCCGCGGGCCTGACGGCGGCGCTGGCTGCGGCGCGCGCCGGGCTGCGGGTGCTGCTCGCGGAAGAGGACTTCCGGCCGGGCGGGCGACTGCTCGGCGAGACCCGCCGCGTGGACGGCGTCGGCGGGGCCGACTGGGTCGGGCGGCAGGTGGCCGAGCTCGCGTCGCTGCCCAACGTGCGCGTCATGCTGCGCACGTCGGTATTCGGCAGCTACGACCACGGCACGTTCGGCGCCATCGAGCGCGTGAATGACCACGTCCCGGTGCCGCCGCCCTTCGAGCCACGGCAGCGGTTGTGGCGCATCGTTGCGCGCCGCTGCGTCCTGGCGACCGGGGCGATCGAGCGCCCGCTGCTGTTCGCAGACAACGACCTGCCGGGCGTGATGCTCGCCGGCGCCGCCCGCTGCTACGCGAACCGATTCGCAGCGCTCGCCGGGCGGCGGGTTGTCGTGTTCGCGGATAACGACGACGCCTGGCGCACCGCAGGCGACCTCGGCGCGCTCGGCGCCGAGGTGGTCGCGGTGGTCGATCCCCGGCCGCTGACCCATCGACCTGCACTTCCCGCGGGCGTCGAAGCGATTACGGGTACCGTCCGCCGCGCGCTCGGCGGTCGCAGCGTCCGGGCCGTCGAGGTCGTGGGCAACGGCGACGTCCGTCGCCTGGATTGCGACCTGGTCGCCATGTCCGGCGGCTGGATGCCGACGCTGCACCTGGCCTCGCACCAGGGAGCGCGGCCTCGCTGGGACGAAGGGCGCGCGCGGTTCGCCCCGGGCTCGGTGCCTCCGGGAATGGGAATCGCGGGCGCGGCAAACGGCGACTTCACGACGCGAGCGGCCCTTGCCTCCGGCGCCGAGGCGGCGGTCGCGGCGGCCACTGCGCTCGGGCGGCGCGCCGGGCAGCCACCGCTCCCCGAGGTCGAACCGGAATCGGACGCGCACGCGCCGCTGTGGGCGGTTCCCGCCAGCCGTCGCAAGTGCTTCGTCGACTTCCAGAACGACGTGACCGTCGCCGACGTCGAGCTGGCCGGGCGCGAGGGCTTCCGCTCGCCGGAGCTCGCCAAGCGCTACACGACGCTCGGCATGGCGACCGACCAGGGAAAGACCGCGAACCTGAATGCGCTCGCGCTGCTGGCCGCCGATCGCGGCCAGCCGATCGCCGCTACCGGCACCACGACCTACCGGCCACCGTACGTGCCGGTCGCGATCGCTGCGCTCGCCGGACCGCATCGCGGACCGGATTTCCGCCCGACCCGCCTCACGGCGGCCCACGGCTGGGCCGTCGAACAGGGCGCGGTGTTCATGGAGGCCGGCGCGTGGCTGCGCGCGCAGTACTTCCCGCAGGCCGGCGAGCCCAGCTGGCTAGAGAGCATGACGCGCGAGGTGAACGCGACTCGCCGGGCGGTCGGCGTGTGTGATGTCTCGACGCTCGGCAAGATCGACGTGCAGGGCCCGGATGCCTGCGAGTTCATCGAGCGGCTCTACGCGAACGGCATGCGCACGCTCGCGGTCGGACGGGCGCGCTACGGCATCATGCTGCGCGAGGACGGCATGGTGCTGGATGACGGCACCGTGTCGCGGCTGGCCGAGCAGCGCTATCTGGTCACGACGACCACCGCGAACGCCGTCGCCGTCTTCCAGCACATGCAGCTGTGCCACCAGGTGCACTGGCCGACGCTGGACGTGCAGTTCGTGTCCGTCAGCGACCAGTGGGCCCAGTTCTCGGTGGCCGGGCCGCGCTCGCGCGACCTGCTCCGGACCGTCGTCGCTCCGGATCACGACCTGTCGAACGAGGCGCTGCCCTTCATGGCGGTCGCGGCCGTGCGGCTGGTCGACGGCACGCGGGCGCGGCTGTTCCGCATCTCGTTCTCGGGAGAGCACGCCTACGAGATCGCGGTGCCTGCGAGGGCAGCCGACGGCTGCATCCGTGCGCTGATGCGGGCCGGGGGCCCGCTCGGCGCCGCGGCCTACGGGCTCGAGGCGCTCGGCGCGATGCGCATCGAGAAGGGCCACGTCGCCGGCAACGAGCTCAATGGGCAGACCTCGGCCCACGACCTCGGGCTCGGCCGCCTGCTGTCCACGAAGAAGGACTATATCGGCGCCGTGATGGCGCGCCGGGGCGCGCTGACCGACCCCGCACGGCCGCGCCTGGTCGGCTTCGCACCGGTCGACCGGTCGCAGCGCCTCGGCGCTGGTGCGCACTTCGTGCCGGTCGGCGCGGCGGGCAATGCGGCCGACGACCAGGGCTTCATGACTTCCGCCGCGTACTCGCCGACCCTCGGCCACTGGATCGGGCTGGGCCTGCTCGCGCGTGGCCCGGAGCGCATCGGCGAGCGCGTGGTCGCGCTCGACCTGGTGCGGAACCGGCGCGTCGAGGTCGAGGTGTGCAACCCGGCGTTCGTTGATCCGAACGGGGACCGACTGCGTGGCTAGGGGGCATGACAGCCTGCCGGCGCCGGGACGCGGCGGCCGCGCCGGGGCGGAGCCGGGGCTCATCGTGCGCGAGTGCGCCGGACTCGCGCTCGCCAGCGTGCTTGCGCGACGCGGCGCGCTCGAGCGTGCGTCGATGGCGGTGCGTACCGCCTTCGGCGTCGACCTGCCGCTCGCGCCCCGGGCCGCGGACGGCCGCGGCGTGACCTTCATCTGGTCCGGGCCCGCGCAATGGATCGCAGAGTTCCCGGCTCCTGTGGACGTGGAGACGGTGCTCGCCGCTGCGCTCGGCGATGCCGCGGCGATCTGCGACCAGAGCCACAGCCGATTGGTAATCGACGTCACGGGCCCGCGTGTCCGCGAGGTCCTCGCCAAGGGCGTCCCGGTCGACCTGCACCCGGATGCCTTCGAGGTCGGAGACGTCGCCGTGACCTCGGCACATCACGTGGGCCTGCAGCTTCGCCAGCTGTCGGTGGCCCCGGCCTATCGCCTGAGCGTGCCGCGCAGCTACGCCGGAAGCTTCTGGACCTGGCTCGAACACAGTGCCGCGGAATTTGGCTACGAAGTGCTGCCATCCGCGGGGGGCCAGGGGTAGCGGGTGGCGGGCGGAGCGCGACTGCGCCGCGGCTGGCGAGCGGCCCGAGATGCCTGGGAGAGCGGAGGCTGGCGTGAAGACCATCATTGAACCGTTCCGGATCAAGACCGTCGAGCCCATCCGGATGACGACCGTCGCGGAACGGCGCGAGCTGCTGCAGCGCGTCGGCTGGAACCTCTTCGGCCTGCACTCCGACGACGTCATGATCGACCTGCTGACCGACTCCGGCACCAGTGCTATGAGTGCCGAGCAGTGGGCGGCGGTGATGCGTGGTGACGAGTCGTACGCCGGCTCACCGTCGTTCTACCGGTTCGAGTCCGCGGTGCGCGAGCTGATGCCCTTCCGGCACGTGATCCCGACCCACCAGGGTCGCGCGGCCGAGGCGATCCTGTTCTCGATCGTGGGCGGCCCGGGGAAGATCGTGCCGTCCAACACGCACTTCGACACGACGCGTGGCAACATCGAGGCGACCGGCGCGACCGCACTCGACCTCGTGATCGCCGAGGCGCACGACCCGGACAACCTGCACCCATTCAAGGGCAACCTTGACCTGGAGCGCCTCGAGGCGCTGCTGAAGGAGCGTGGCGGCGCGGTGCCGCTCGTCATGCTGACCATCACGAACAATGCCGGCGGCGGCCAGCCGGTCAGCCTCGCCAACGTGCGCGCGGTGGCGGAACTCGCCCACCGCTACGGCAAGCCGCTGATCATCGACGCCTGCCGCTTCGCCGAGAACGCGTACTTCATCAAGTGCCGCGAGCCCGGACAGGGCGAGCGGCGCGTCGTCGAGATCGTGCGCGACCTGTTCGCGGTCGCGGACGGCATGACGATGAGCGCCAAGAAGGATGCCTTCGCCAACATCGGCGGCTGGCTCGCTCTCAACGACGACGCGCTGGCGGCCGCGGCCCGCAACCGACTCATCCTGACCGAGGGCTTCCCGACGTACGGGGGCCTCGCCGGCCGCGACCTCGATGCCATCGCGATCGGCCTGCACGAGATCGTCGACGAGCAGTACCTGCGCTACCGGCTGCGCACCAACGAGTACATCGGCGAGCGCCTGATCGCCCTCGGCGTGCCGATCGTCCGTCCGGTCGGCGGCCATGCGGTGTTCGTCGACGCCCGTCGCTTCCTGCCGCACGTGCCGCCTCGGCAGTATCCGGGGCAGGCGCTGGCAGTGGCCCTGTACGAGCAGGGTGGCATCCGCTCCTGCGAGATCGGCACCGTGATGTTCGGGTTGCGGCCGGACGGCACGGAGGTCGAGGCGCCGATGGACCTGGTGCGCCTCGCGATGCCGCGGCGCGTCTACACGCAGTCGCACGCGGACTACATCGTCGAGGTCTTCGCCGAGCTGCGCGAACGCCGGGACGCGCTCGCCGGCTACCGCATCGCGTGGCAGCCGCAGCGGCTGCGGCACTTCACCGCGCGCTTCGAGCCGCTGGCGTGAGCACGACGCGCAGGGGTACGACGACGCGTCGACCGGCGCGGCCCCGATGACCGACGCATCGCGAACGCTGCACCTGCTGGCGCCGCT
>JAFEDP010000109.1 GCA_018241545.1 Pseudomonadota bacterium | reverse complement strand
GCCGGCCCGCCGCGGACCAGCGCGGCGACGACCGCGCCGAGCAGCGCGAGCGCGGCGATCGCGGCGATCCGCCGGCGCGCGCCGGCCAGGCGTCGCACGATCGCAGACCGCGGCAGGGTCAGCGCGGGCACCGTGCTCATCAGTGGGCCCTCGTGAAGACCGTGAGGCGGATGTTCGCCTCGACGGTCGGATCGCCTACGGACTTGCGCTCGAACGACAGCTCGCTGATGGCGGCGGCGGGCAGCGCCACGAGTGTGGCGTCGAGGAACGCCCGGATCTGGGGATACTGTCCGGTCACCGGGAACGAGAGCTTGTAGCGCACGACCTCGCCGGACTTGGTCGCCGCCATCTCGTACTTGCCGGCATCGAGCGACAGATGGGCCGCCTCGGCCTGCTTGATCAGCACGCCCAGCACCGCCGGCATGTCGGTGCGCGCCGGCAGCGCGCGCAGGACGTGGCCGGGCTCCGCCGCGGACCGGGCCGAGCCGAGCGCCGCCTCGCGTCGCGCGCTCGCGAGTTCCTCCCGCAGCGTGCCGACCTCCGCGGCGACCGGCACGTGCGTGGAGGCGTAGAACGCGCCGGCGGCGATCAGCAGGCCGAGCCCGGCGAGGCCGGTGCGACCGGTGCGGCTCAGCCGCCAGCCGAGCGCCGGCAGCCACTCGGCCACGACCCGGGCCGCCAGGCGCTGCGGCAGGAGTCCCTCCGAGCGCCGGGCCGGCTGCACGGTCCGCGGCGTCGCGCGCTCCGGCGACGGGTGCGGGGCCACCGCCGGCGTCGCGACGGTCGGGGCGACCGGGACGCTCACGTGCGCCACTCCGCGGAGAGCCTGACGCGCACCGGATGCTCGGGGTCGTCCTTGCGGCGCTCGTGGCTCTCGAGCATCGGATAGCGCAGCACCTTGCTCTGCTGCAGGCGCTCGACGTAATCGAGCGCCGCGGCCAGGTTGCGTGCCTCGGCGGTGATTCGCACGCTGTGCTTGCCGGTATCGGGCTCGACACCCAGCAGCGCGACGCCGGCAGCCGAGTCGTGGCTGGCGCTCTCGAGCTCCGCCAGCAGCGCCGACCACGGTACCGCCAGTTCGCGCTCGATCGTGGCGGCTTCCTCGGCCGACTTCATCGCCGCCTGCGTCGGCTCGCGGTGCGGCCGCGCCACGCGCGCGAGTTCCGCCTCCAGCCCTGCGCGAGCGTCGAGCTGAGCGCTGAACGCAACGGCGACCGCGGCGAGCGCGGCGAGGCCCGCCGCGAGCAGCGCCACGCCCGCGGCCGGCGCCGCGTGCGTCGCCCCGACGAAGTCGAGCCGGACCGGTCGCGGGCGGCTCATGCGTAGGCCCGTTGCAGCAGGGCCAGCTGGTGCGCCGCGTCGGTTTCCCCGCCCTGGTCGGTCAGCCACTCGAGGTCTGGGCTCGCGGCCGGCGCCGACTGCCGCATCCACAGCGGCGCATCGACGTACATCCGCCCGACATGGCCGGCGGCGCGCGTGAAGCGCCCGAATGCCTGCAGGCGCTGCAGCTCGACCTGCCAGTCGGCGGACAGGCGCGCCGTGTGCACGCGGTCCCAGGCACCCTGGGCGAGGTGCACGGCCGAGAGCGCTCCGTCGTCGAGGCTGACGAACCAGGCATCGTCGGCCGGCAGCCGGTGGCGCCACGCGTTGAACGCGACGATCAGCTGCGGCTGCAGCGACACGAGCTTGAGGCGCGCCGGCGCGAGCGCGTCCTCGAGCGCGGCCCGGATCGGGTTCGGCATCGCGCAGGCGACGTAGGCGTGCCCCGGCGGCGTGTCCGCCAGCGTGACCGCCCATTCGTCGAGTCCCGCGCCATAGGTGTCGGCCAGCACGAAGCGCGCATGGGTCAGCCGCGCCGCCGCGTCCAGGCGGGCGCTCGGCCAGGGCACGATGCCGTAGCGGACCCAGGGGTCGGCGACGACGACGCGCGCCTGCGCGTCCTGCCAGGTCGCCTCCTGCAGCACCTCGGCGAGCCGCGCCGCCGCCGGGCGGACGTCGGCGGAGTGGCCGGACGGCACGGCGACCTCGGTCGCCGCCACGACCTGCGAGCGCACTCCGCGCGCACGGCGCGCGAGCGCGATCTTGCGGGGCGCGAGGTAGATCGCGACCTCGTCACGCCATAGCAGTGACACGGTTGGCCTCCAGCAGCGTCGTGATGCCCTGTCGAACGAGGTCGAGCGCCGCCGGGCGCATGAGCCGCGAGCCGTTCGCCTCCGCCAGCTCCTTCAGCCGCCGTGCCGGCGCGCGCGCGACGATCGCCTCGCGCAGCTCGTCGTTGAGGACCAGCAGCTCGCCGATCGCCTTGCGCCCCTTGTAGCCGGTGCCGCGGCAGTGCGCGCAGCCACGGCCGGTGCGCATCTTCCAGTCGCTGACGGCCGGGAGCAGCAGCCCGGACTGCGTGACGAGCTCGAGGCTCGGCTGCGCCGGCTCGGCGCACTGCTCGCAGATCACGCGCACCAGCCGCTGCGCCAGGATGCCGTTCAGCGCCGACACGAACGCGTACGCGTCCACTTCCATGTGGGCGAAGCGTCCGAGCACGTCGAAGACGTTGTTGGCGTGCACCGTGGTGAAGACGAGGTGCCCCGTCAGCGCCGACTGGATCGCGATCTGGGCGGTCTCGGGGTCGCGGATCTCGCCGACCATGATCTTGTCCGGGTCGTGGCGCAGGATAGAGCGCAGTCCGCGCGCGAAGGTCAGGCCCTTCTTCTCGTTGACCGGGATCTGCAGCACGCCCGGCAGCTGGTATTCGACCGGATCCTCGATGGTCACGATCTTGTCGTGGCCGGTGTTGGTCTCGGAGATCGCGGCGTACAGCGTGGTGGTCTTGCCGCTGCCGGTCGGCCCGGTGACCAGCAGCATCCCGTACGGCAGCTGCGACAGGCGCCGGATGCGGCGCACGACGTCGTCGTCGAATCCGAGCGCGTCGAGGCGCAGGCCGCGCATCTCGTCCGTCAGCGTCTGCTTGTCGAGGATGCGCAGCACCGCGTCCTCGCCGTGCACGCTCGGGATGATCGACACGCGAAAGTCGATGGGCCGGCCCTTGAGCGCGAGCTTGAACCGGCCGTCCTGCGGCACGCGGCGTTCGGCGATGTCGAGCTCGCTCATGACCTTGATGCGGGAGATCACCTGCTCGCAGAGCTCCGCTCCGCCCAGCGTCGCGATGTGCACCAGCACGCCGTCGACGCGGTACCGCACCGACAGCCCGCCGGGGCGCGTCTCGAGGTGGATGTCGCTCGCGCCAGCGCGCAGCGCGTCGTACACCGTCGAGTGCACCAGCTTGACGACCGGGCTCGAGTCGGCGCTGATCGTCGCGATCGAGAGGTTCTCGATGTCGCTGTCGACGGCGATCTCGCCGTCGGCCTGCGCCGCGGCCACGTCCATGGCCTTGAGGTCGGCCTCGTGCCTCGCGACGAACGCGGTGATTTCGCCGGCATCGGCCAGATGCCAGACCAGCGGCACGGTCACCTTGATCTCGAGCCACGCGCGCAGCCTGGTGTCGAAGGGGTCGGCGATGACGGCCAGCCGGTCCTCGCCGCGCGCGACGACCACGCAATTGCGCTGCATCGCCTCGCCCGCGCCCAGCAGTTCGAAGTCCGGCCGCAATGCCGTCAGTGCCTGGTGGTCGAGCACCGGGTAGCACAGGCGCGCACCGACCGCGCGCGCCAGCGCGTCGCCCGCGAGGCCGCTGCGCTCCGCGAGCGCTGCGAGCACCGGGCGTCCGTCCTGCGCCGCCTCGACCGCGGCGCGGATCATCTCGTCCGTGAGGGCTGGCCCCGACGCGGCCTCCGGCACCCGCAGGTCGACCGCGGCGCTCAACGGATGCTCCCCGCCAGCTCGAAGATCGGGAAGTACATCAGCACGACGATCGCGCCGATGACGAGTCCGATCACCGCCATCATCGCCGGCTCTATCAGGCGCGTCGCCACGTCCACGAAGCGGGAGAGCTCCTCGTCGTAGAAGGCGGCGATCCGCTCCATCATCTCCCCCATGTTCCCGCTGCGCTCGCCGACTCTCAGCATCCGCTCGGCGACGGGCGTCGTGAGCCCCTGTCGCGCAAGCGCGTCCGTCATCGACTGGCCTTCGCGCACGGCGCGGATCGCGGCGCCGAGAGCCGGCTGCGCGGCAACCGCGAGCAGGCCGCGGGTCATCTCGAACGCGGTCACCACCGGCAGGCCGCCGCGCAGCAGCATGCCGACGGTGCGGTAGAGCCGCGCCAGCTGGTACAGCTGCGCCTGACGCCCCAGCGTCGGGATCCGCAGCAGCGCCTGCGCGGCCATCGCACGCGTCGCCGGCCGCAGGGCGACGCTGGTCAGCGCACCAGCCAGCACCACGAAGGCGGCGAAGATCGCGGCACCGTGGGCGTCCAGCAGGCGACCCCAGTTCATGAGCATCCGCGAGGCGAAGGGCAGCTCGCCGCCGATGTCCTCGTAGATGCCGGAGAAGCGCGGCACGACGTAGCCGACCAGGAACAGCACCACCAGGCCGCCGCTCGCCAGCAGCACCATCGGGTAGATCGAGGCGTTGATCAGCCGCTTGCGCAGCAGGTTGATCTGCTCCTGGTACGCGACATAGCGTCGCAGCGCCTCCGGGATCGCCCCGCTGCGCTCGCTGGCGCGCACCGTCGCGACGTACAGGGCGCTGAACGTGCTCGGCTGCTCGCCGAGCGCCACCGAGAGGCTCTGGCCCTCGTAGAGACGCCTGCGGATGCCGTCCAGCACGCCGCGCACCGCCTCGTCGCGCTCCTTCTCAGTGAGCGCGTCGATGGCCTCGACCAGGGTCAGGCCCGCCTCGAGCAGGGCGACGAGCTCGTTGCTGAAGGGCACCAGCGCGAGCCGCGCCCGGCGCGAGCGCCGCCAGCGGGCCGCGTCGACCGTGAGCACCCGCAGGCCGCGCGCGGCCGCCTGGCGGCGCACGTCGTGCTCGTCCAGCGCCTCCATCTCGTGAGTGGCGGTGGTGCTGGCCGCGTCGAGCGCTGTGACTCGGTAGCGCATCCCCGCCTTACCAGTTCGTCACGTCAGCGTCTTCGCCCGTGCCGCCGGCCTTGCCGTCCTTGCCGTAGGAGTAGAGGTCGAAGTCGCCGCCGTGCGTGCTCGGCTGCTGGTAGACGTATGGCCGGCCCCAGGGGTCTGACGGCACCCCCTTCTTGAGGTACGGTCCGGCCCAGTTGGCCTCGCCGCTCGGCTGCGCGACGAGCGCCTGCAGCCCCTCCTCGGTCGTCGGGTAGCGGCCGACGTCCAGCCGGAACTGGTCGAGGGCCTTGTCGAGCGCGTCGATCTGGGCGCGCGCGACCTTGACCTGAGACTTGCCGACCTGCGCGAAGTAGCGTGGCGCGACGAATCCCGCCAGCAGGCCGATGATCACCATGACGACCAGCAGCTCGAGGAGCGTGAAGCCGCGCTGCTCGAGGCGTGGGCGCCGATACCCGTATTTGTCCATCAGCGAAGTCCCCTAGCGGATGACTGACCCCGCTGTGCGCATCGTGCCGGCCGGCGCTCGGCACGGACCAGTCGGCGGTTGAGGGTGAAGCTGCGCTCGCTCCGCGGTACGCCGGGGTAGGGTTTCGCGGTAGGCGGGCCGGCGCAGCGCTCAGTTGAGCTGCGCATTGGCGTCGCGCGCGGCCGCGATCCCCGTGATCGGCCACTCGAGCAGCACGGTCGTGCCGCGGCCCGGGGCGCTCGAGACGTCGCAGCGGCCGCCGGCGCGGGCGGCGCGCTCGCGCAGGCCGCGCAGGCCGCGCAGCTCGGGACGATCGACGAGGCGGCGCACGTCGCCGCTGAGCGCGAACCCCGCGCCGTCGTCGCGGATCGCGACCTTGAGGTGCCCCTCGACGACACGCATCGAGACCTCGACGCGCTGCGCGTTGGCGTGGCGCGCGACGTTGTTCAGCGACTCCTGCACCGCGCGGAAGACGTTGGTGCCCAGCGCCTGCGGGATGTCCGCGTCGTCGACCGCGATGTCGGTGTCGATCGCGATGTCCTGGTAGACGTCGTGCCACTCGCGGCACAGGAACCGAACCGCCGATGCGGCGCCGAGGTCGTCGAGCACCGCCGGCCGCAGGTTCATCGAGATGCTGCGCACCTCGGTCATCAGCCGCTGGATGCGCAGCACGGTCGATTCGAGCAGGCTGGCGGCCGCCGCGTTGTCGAAGCGCCGCAGCAGCACCTGGGCCCGCTCCAGCGAGTATTTCAGCGCGCCGAGCGACTGGCCGATCGAGTCGTGCAGGTCCTGCGCGATCCGCTGGCGCTCCTCTTCCTGCGTCGACATCAACCGGTCGGACAGGCCCTCCAGTTCCCGCTGCGAGTCCAGCAGGTCGCGCTCGATCTCGCTGCGCCGCGTGACTTCCTCCCGCAGCAGCCGGTTGGTCGCGGTGAGTTCCTCGGTGCGCTCCTCGACCCGCTGCTCGAGCGCGTGGTTGAGGGTCTTGAGCTCGCGCTCGATGCTGCGCAGGGAAGTGACGTCCTGCACCACGAAGGCGGCGTGGGCGCGGGCGTCGGGCGCGTCGCGGGGATCCTCGGCCGCGCGGCGCAGCAGCACGACCAGGTCGCGGCCGCTGCGCTCGTCGGCCAGCTCGAAGGCCGCCGCCTCCTCGGTCGCGAGCATCGCGAGCGCGCCGCCGAGGGCGCCGGCCAGCGCGCAGCCGGGATCCTCGCAGCGCGCGTGCAGCACGTCGTGCAGGTCGCGGCGCAGCGCGTCCTTGACCGTACCGAGCGACCAGCGCTCGAGCGCGCGGTTGATGCGTACCACGCGGTGGCGGGCGTCGACGAGCCCGACGACCTCGGGCAGCGCGTCGGCGGTCAACTCCCACTCGCGCTTGGCCGCGTGGATCGACGCCAGCGTCTTCAGCCGCTGCGCGCTTCCGCCGGCGCTCATCGCGCTGCCGGCGAGCATGCGCCGCGCGATGTCCACTGCGGCGAGCCGCTCCTTTGCCTGGTCGGCGTTGGGCGGCGCGAAGAACAGGATCGCGTAGGCGGGCCGGACCGGATCGGGGATCGCCCCGCAGATCACGCGCAGGGCGCCGACCGGGACCGGGTCGTCTTTCGCGACCGCCTCGCGATGCAGCGCACCGCCCTGCAGCACTGTGTCCGGCTGCGCGAACGCGCTCGCCACCAGCGGCACGTCGGCAAGGCTCACCGCGCGCATCGACCAGGCACGCGGGATGCGTGCGCCGGCCACCGCGCGCACGTTGCCGGCCACGGCGTCGCGCTCGAAGATCACGACCGAGGCATCCGGGTACAGCTCGACGAGCGTCGCCGAGGCCGCCTCGGTCATGGCGCGGAACGACACGCGCTGGTGGCACGCCGACGAGAGGCTCGCGACCAGATTGACGACGCGCTGCACGTCCGGCCTTCCGTATTGCCACTGCCCGGCTGGAATCGTGACCGCCGTGACGGGGGACGGACCAGTCGGCCGGGGGGGCAGGCGCCGCGCGTGCTGCGCGGTAGGCGCTGGTAGGGTAACTGGGTAGAGGCCGCTACGCCGGCGACCGCGCCGACCGCGACAGCAGCTCGCGGTAGACCTTCAGCACCGCCGGCACATAGTGCTGGGTCTCGCGGAACGGCGGGATCCGCCGACCGTAGCGATCCACCGATTCCTCGCCGGCGTTGTAGGCCGCGAGCGCGAGCTCGAGGTTGTTGTTGTAGCGCCGCAGCAGGTCGCTGAGGTAGCGGGCGCCGCCGGACAGGTTCTCCGCCGGGTCGAACGGATGCGCGACGCCGTAGCGCCTGGCCGTGTCCGGGTGCAGCTGCATCAGGCCCTGTGCGCCCGCACGCGACACCGCCCGGGGATTGAAGGCCGATTCGACCGCGATCACCGCACGCAGCAGCGCGGGCTGCACCGCGGCCTCGCGCGCCGCCCGTTCGATGAGCGGCGCGATCGCGGCGGCGCGCTGCTGCACCGTGCCGCTGGGACCGGCGGCGCCGGACTCGGGCGCGGCCTCGGGGTCCTTCAGCAGCAGCGCGTAGCGCCCGTCGGCGGGCACGTTGGAATAATGAGTGACGCCCGCGGCATCGGTGAAGGCAAAGATGTCCGCCTGCGCCGGCGCGATACCGGCGACGAGCAACGCCAGTGCGATGGCGGCCCGGATCCCCATGCGCCGCACTCTAGCGATGCACCGCCGGCGGACGCAGGTAGGTCGAACGGGTAGGGGCGCCTGTGCTGATTCAACATAATGCGCAAGCGATGCGCCCGCGGCCTGCGGGCGCCGCTACATAACGCTGCGGCACCGCGCGGATCTGCGATCCGCGCCGTCGGCGGCAGTCGCACCTGCGTCACGGATCGAAAGAATTTTTCGCCGGCTGGATTGCATTTCATTCGCGAACAGGCAAAAGTCGAGACAGGGATACGCGTAATCCGCGGTGGGCGATCTAGGTAGCTCAGCGGAGCCGCACGTAGGGCGAGCAAGAAAAAGCACTCAGCGGGGAAGCGTCAATGCGCAGTGGCCAGCCTCATGGATCCGGGGCAATGTCGATCGATGATAACGCGACCATTATTCCGCCGGAGGTCGCAGAACGCGGCGTCACGCGGACGCTGCTGATCGACGATCACGCGATCCTGCGCGAGGGCCTGAGCGCCCTGCTCGAGCTCGAGCCCGACATCCGCGTGGTGGGCCACGCCGCCGCGATCCCCGACGCACTCTCGCTCGCGCGCAGCCTGCAGCCGGACCTCATCATCACCGACGTGTCGCTGCCCGGCGCCACCGGGGTGCAGGGGATCCTGGAGCTGCGCCAGACGGCGCCGCGCGCCCGCCTCGTCGTGCTCACAGTGCACGCCACCGAGGAGTACATCCGCGCCGCGCTCGCCGCCGGCGCCGATGGCTACGTGCTCAAGGACGCGAGCCGCAGCGAGCTCATCTACGGATTGCGCACCGTGCTCAGCGGCCAGCGCCACCTGTGCGCGCGCGCCTCGGCACGCGTCGTGCGCAGCTACCTCGGCGACACCGAGAAGCCGGCGCCGACCGTCACCGGCGTGACCGGCCGCGAGCGCGAGGTGCTGTCGATGATCGCGAGCGGGCTGTCCAACAAGCGCATCGCCGCGACCCTCAATCGCTCGGTGAAGACGGTCGAGAAGCACCGCGCCAACCTGATGCGCAAGCTGCAGCTGCACAACGTCGCCGACGTCACCCGCTTCGCGAT
>JAFEDP010000108.1 GCA_018241545.1 Pseudomonadota bacterium | reverse complement strand
GAATCGGGGTGGGCGAATCGGTGGCCTGTGCGCCGGATAGAGGTGGATCTATGAAACGGGCGGGTGACAGCGCAATGGCATTGAACCAGGGCGAACGGCGTGAGCGGCCCACCCTGTGGACGCTGGCGTTCTGGGCGCTGATGGGAGTGCTGGCGTTGCCCTGCGCGCATGCGCAGAGCATCGCCTGGCTCGACTCGCTCGGCTACCAGAAGCCTCAGCCCGTGACGCTCAACGAGCCCAGCGAGGCGACGGTCACCAACAAGTACTGGATCGACCTGTCGAGCGGATCGGGCACCACCTGCAGCCAGTCGAGCCCGTGCGGGTCCTTCGCCAGTGTCATCGGTAAGGCCGGGACCACGGGCGGCCCGGCAGTGATCTACGTCAAAGGCACCGGCGGCATGTCGCTGTTCGGCAAGACCTTGTATGGCTCCGGCAACGCCGACTGCCGGAGTGCGCCGTGCAGCAACTGGATCCTGATTCGCACTTGGCCGGCGGGCACCCCGGGTTGCGCGACCGAGTGCACAGCGGTGATCAATGGCGACTCGAACATCAATTCACCGTCCGGTGTCCATCATCTGATGATCGACGGCGGGCCGAATCTGAGAATCCAGTTCAATTCCAATGCCGGCGCCGGAACGTACGCAAATCACATCATCGCGGACTACGTGATCGTCTACCGGACACAGACATACTGTACGGGCGCCAATAAGCAGCTCGGCTGGTCGGTCGGCGACACGTCCGTGTCCAATCACGATTACTTCATCAACAACGAGTTCTGGGGCTGCGCTGCGACCGGTGACCAGTCGTCGGCCATCTATGCCGGACCGGGATCGGGGGGCGGTTACACCGATCTGCTGATCCAGAACAACATCATTCGCGACTTCTTCGGCGAGGGCGTGGAGATCAACCCGCGCGTCACCTCGTCCGGGCTGACGATCGTCGGTAACGCGTTCCACAACACCGGAAAGGGCACGTGCTCGACTTCCTGGCAGTGCCGTCCCGGCATCGTTGTGTCGGTTCAAAGTGGCGGCGGTAACAACAACACGGTCATCGAGAACAACCTGATCTGGGATACCGGATCCGGCTGCTATTGGGATCGTGGAGGCGGTTCGCCGAACCCGCTATTCGCCAACAATACTTGCTACGACTTCGGCAAGGGCAGTGGCGGTGGAGGGCCGAACCCGCAGGGCGTGTCGGGTTACAGCAATGGCGGTACGGCGACACTGCTGAACAACGTCATCTATGCGCCGAACGGTACCGATGCGCTCGACGGATCGTCGTTCGCGGCGAGCAATAACCTGTGCGCCTCGACGACGACTTGCGGTTCGTCGAACCAGATCTATTCCTCCGCGACCCTCGTGTCCACCGACCCGACCAGTGGCAGCTTTCTGCAGATCGGTACGGGGTCCGATGCTATCGACACCGGAACGACCGTGAGCGGCGAGACCACCAGCTACGCGGGCGGAACCCGGCCGCAGGGAAAGGCGTTCGACATCGGCGCGTTTGAGTTTGGCGCCGGCTACGTGCCTCCGAGTTCGCCGACGAGCATCGGCGTCAAGTAGCCGCCGTGGGCCGGCGGTGGTGGCGCCGCCGGCCATTGGACAATAAGCAGCGCCCGGTGGCGCGCTGCCGCTGGCGGCAGCGGAATGGCCCGACTGCGAGCGCCCCGACCGGACCCGCTTCCGACCCGGTACACTAAGCCTCTCTGGAACGGGGAGGGGACCCGATGGGCAGGGACGGCGGTACGCGCCTCGCGCGGCGGGCGGCCTGGGTGGCGCTTTGCGGGACACTGGCGGCGGCGAGCGGCGCACGCGCCGACATTGGCCTCGGAGATGTGCCGCTGCCGCGGTCGAACTGGACGCTCTTTACCGGAGCTACCCGGACCGACAACGCAACGCTCTCGCAGGGTGGTCCGAGCGACACCATCGCGACCGCGGGCGGCTCGCTCGACTTCTTCCGCGACACGGATCGGCTGCACGCCGACATCAACGGCGTCCTGAGCACAGACAAGTACCTGGACAATTCCTTCCCGACCTACGTGCGCGGCCGGCTCATCGCCAACACCGCCTACCAATTCATCGAGGAGCGGCTGAGCTGGACTGCGACGGACACGTACGGCCAGGTCAATGCCGATCCGCTCGCACCCGCTGTGCCGACGAATCTCGTGAACGCCAACGTGTTCGCGACCGGTCCGGATGCGCGCATTCCGCTGGCGGCCGCCACCGACCTGGCGTTGGGTGCGCGCTATAGCCAGACGGACTTCGGTCGCAATGCCACCGTCGAAGTCAACGATCGGCGCTACAGCGGCAACGTCGGCGTGATCCATCGCTTGAGCGCGGCTACCGCCGTGTCGATCAATGCCTCGGCCTCACGGACCGACTACCGGACGGAAGGCAGCCCCAGCTACGATGAGACCGAGGCGTTCCTGCGGCTTCAGTTCCGTCGCGCGCGTACCGATTTCACGCTGGACGCAGGCGCCGCAGAACTCAAGGAGCGCGACTCGACGGTCCACGATCCGCTGTTGCGCGCAACCTTGCTGCGGCAGATGACGCCATCCTCGTCGGTCTACCTCGAGGTAGGCTCCGAATTCCAGGACGCCGGCCTGGCGTTCCAGTCGGCGCTGACCGGCAAGGAGCTGAACGGCGGCCAGCTCTACTACGGAAACGGGCCTGGCGGCGTCAACAACGGTGCGATCGGCACCCTGCCCGCCGATGTCATCCTCACGCAGAACGCGCTGCGCGCGGATTACGCGCGCATCTCTCTGGACTACACGCGTCAGCGCACAGGATTTGACGTCACGGCCGGCGAGCGCCGCGAGCGCTACCAGTTCGGCGGCGCCGACTTCGACCGGAACATCTTCCTCGCGACGGCGCTGATCACGCGCCAGTTCCGGCCGACCCTCGATGGCCACATCCTGGTCACGTACATGCGTCGGTCTCCGGAGGGCGCGCAGCCGGCCGACCGCACCAAGCAGGGCGAGGCGGCGCTCGAGTGGAAGCCCGGCTCGATGCTGACCGTGACGTTGGCGTACCAGCGCGACGACCGGTCCGCCGACGTCGGTGGCTTCGCCTACGTCGATAACCGCGTCTTCCTCGGCCTGACCTTCAGGGGCGGCGCCCAGCCTCAGGCGCCGGGCGGTCCGGGCGCAGCACCGGTGGGCCCCGGCGGCCAGGCGCAATAGGCTGCGTCCGGCGCGCTCAGGCCGCGGCTCCGCCGCGGCATAATGCGTGCCGTGGCCCGATCCCGCAGCACCGCCGGCGACGACACGCCGTACGCACGGCTCACCCCGGATCTCGTCGTCGGCGCGGTCGAGCAGGCCGGTCTTGTTCCCGATGGGCGCGTGCTCGCCCTCAACAGCTACGAGAACCGCGTCTACCAGGCGGGCGTCGAGGGCGCCGAGCCGGTGGTGCTCAAGTTCTACCGCCCGGCGCGCTGGACGCGCGCGGCCATCCTCGAGGAACACCGCTTCGCGCTCGAGCTCGCCGGGGCCGAGATCCCGGTGGTCGCGCCGCTCATCGTCGGCGGGACCACGCTGCTCGAGATCGGCGACTACCCGTTCGCCGTGTACCCGCGCCGCGGCGGGCGCTGGCCCGACCTCGACACCACGGATGATCGGGTGCTCATGGGCCGCTTCCTCGGGCGGATGCACCGGGTAGGCGGTGCCGGCCGCTTCGAGGACCGCGGCTCGCTCGACGTCGAGGCGCTCGGAACCCGGGCGGCCGAGTTCATCCTCGACGGCGACTGGCTGCCCGACTACCAGATCGAGCGCTACGGGGATGTTACGCACGCGCTCATCGAGGGCGTCGAGCGTGCGTTTGAGGCGGCCGGTCCCGTGCGGCGGCTACGGATCCACGGCGACTGTCACCGGGGCAACATCCTCTGGACCGAGCGCGGTCCGCATTTCGTCGATCTCGACGACTGCATGACCGGACCGGCGATCCAGGATCTGTGGATGCTGCTGGCCGGCAGCGGTGACGAGATGCGCCGCCAGATGACCGACCTCTTGGAGGGATACGAGCAGTTTGCGGACTTCGACCGGGTGGAACTCGGGCTCATCGAGGCGCTGCGGGCGCTGCGGATGATCCATTACGCGGCCTGGCTCGCGCGTCGCTGGCACGACCCGGCCTTCCCTAGGGCGTTCCCGTGGTTCAGCTCGCCGCGCTACTGGGACGACCACGTGCGCCAGCTCGCCGAGCAGCTTGAGGCGCTGGAAGCGCCGCCACTCCGGTTATAGTGGGCGGGTAGCGGAGGCGGGTGGGGATCGGATGACCGGGACAACGCGCGAACTAGGGCGGACGGCGGCGCGCCTTGCGGCGACGCTCGCTGTGGCGGCGGTCCTCGGCGGCTGCCACTCCGAGCACCGCGGGACGGTGGCCAGCCCGCCCAAGGCGGCGGCACCGCAGCTCACGCCGGCGCCCGGCGTCGATCCGGCGGTCGCCGAGGTGAACCGGACGATGGCTTACGGAGTGCCGCTCGGGAGCAGCGGTGCGCCGCTCGAGGTGCGCTTCGACCTCGCGCACGTGCCGGCACCCGGCGAGACCTTCACCCTCGATGTCGCGGTCCTGCCGACCGCGCCGGCGCCTGTGCTGCGGGTGGAGGTCAGCGGCGACGACGGGCTGACCGTGACCGAGCCGGACGGGCCGGTGAGCTTCGAGAAGGTCCAGGCGGGCACCGTCAGCCGGGTGCAGGTGAAGGCCAGTTCGGCCACGGCCGGAACCCGTGTCGTGCACGTGACTGCCACGCTCGAGCTGCCGGCCGGGGCCGAGACGCGCTCGTTCGCGTTCCCGGTCGTCGTCGGCGCGCCGGAGGCGCCGTCGGACGCACCGACGCCGGCCCCGGCCACGGGCAAGCCCGCCAAGCGCTGAATCGAGTCCCGTCGCCGGGGACACCGGCGCCCGGTATAATGACCGGCTCCCCGGGGCCCCCGCTTCGGGTCCCGGCGGGTGCCCCCTCGTGATTTCCAACCTCCGCAACATCGCGATCATCGCGCACGTCGACCACGGCAAGACGACGCTGGTCGACCAGCTGCTCAAGCAGTCCCACACGCTCGACGCCCGCAAGGTCGTACCGGAGCGCGTGATGGACTCCAACGACCTCGAGCGCGAGCGTGGCATCACGATCCTCGCCAAGAACACCGCGATCCGCTGGGGCGAGTGGCGCATCAACATCGTCGACACGCCCGGGCACGCCGACTTCGGCGGCGAGGTCGAGCGCGTGCTGTCGATGGTCGACTCGGTGCTGCTGCTGGTGGACGCCGTGGACGGTCCGATGCCGCAGACGCGCTTCGTGACGCAGAAGGCGTTCCAGCACGGCCTGCGCCCGATCGTCGTGATCAACAAGATCGACCGCGACGAGGCACGCCCGGGCTGGGTGCTCGACCAGACCTTCGACCTGTTCGACCGCCTCGGCGCCACGCACGAGCAGCTCGACTTCCCGGTGGTGTACGCCTCCGCGCTCAAGGGCTTCGCCTCGCTCGATCCGGAGCACCGCGGCGGCGACATGCAGGCGCTGTTCGAGGCCATCGTCGCGCATTGCCCGCCGCCCAAGGTCGACCGCGACGGCCCGCTGCAGCTGCAGGTCAGCCAGCTCGACTACTCGAGCTATGTCGGCACGATCGGCATCGGCCGGATCACCCGCGGCACGATCCGCCGCAACATGTCGGTCGCGGTCGTCGATCGCGAGGGCCGCTCGCGGCTTGAGCGCATCGGCCAGCTGTTCGGCTTCTTGGGGCTCGAGCGCGTCGAGGTCGAGGAGGCGAGCGCCGGTGACATCGTCGCCTTCGCCGGCATCGAGGCGCCCAAGATCTCCGACAGCCTCTGCGACCCGGAGCACGTCGATCCGCTGCCGACGCTCGTGGTCGATGAGCCCACCATCAGCATGACCTTCGAGACCAACACATCGCCGTTCTTCGGCAATGAAGGCAAGTTCGTCACCAGCCGCCAACTGCGCGACCGCCTGCAGCGGGAGATCCTGCACAACGTCGCGCTGCGCGTCGAGGACACGGACGACCCGGACAAGTTCAAGGTCTACGGCCGCGGCGAGCTGCACCTCGGCATCCTGATCGAGAACATGCGGCGCGAGGGCTACGAGCTCGCGGTCTCGCGCCCGCAGGTCGTCGTCCGGGTCGTCGACGGCGTGCGCCAGGAGCCGTGGGAGCAGGTCACCGTCGACATCGAGGAGCGCTCCCAGGGCGGGGTGATGCAGGCGCTCGGCGAGCGCGGCGGCCAGCTCACGAACATGGGCAACGACGGGCGCGGCCGCGTGCGTCTCGAGTACATGATGCCGTCGCGCGGCCTGATCGGTTTCCAGACCCAGTTCCGGACGCTGACCTCCGGCACCGGACTGCTGTACCACGTCTTCGATCACTACGGCCCGGTCGTAGACAAGTCGCTCGCGCAACGCCAGCTCGGCGTGCTGGTCTCGAACGGCGAGGGCGAGGCGCTCGCCTATTCGCTGTTCGCGCTGCAGGAGCGCGGTCGCCTGTTCATCGGCCACGGGGACCAGGTGTACGAAGGCATGATCATCGGCATCCACACCCGCGACAACGACCTCGTCGTGAACCCGCTCAAGGGCAAGAAGCTGACCAACATCCGGGCGGCGGGCAAGGACGAGAATGTGATCCTGAGCCCGCCGATCCGCTTCACGCTGGAGCAGGCGATGGAATTCATCGACGATGACGAACTCGTCGAGGTGACCCCGGCGAACATTCGCCTGCGCAAGCGCTTCCTCAAGGAGCACGAGCGGCGCCGCTCGGAGCGGGCCGACGCCGGCTGACCCCCGGGGGACGCCCCGGCGCAGGCGATACCGCGGCCCGCCGGCCGGCGGGCCGGAGGGGCCCCGGCCGCCACGGGGGGCCGCCGGCGGGCCGGATGGGCCGGCCCGGCCCAGTCCGAGCCCCGAACCGGGACCCGGTTCACAACCCCGGATAGGGGTAATCCCTAACATCGTTAAATCCTTCTTCGCCCCCGGCTGGCAGGGTTGCCTGGCCCCATGTCGTCGACCAGAAGCCCGTCGCGCATCGTCCCTCTGACGCGGGGATCCGCCGCCGCGGCCGCCGTCCCGGAGGCGCCCGAGCCCACGGCGTTGCTCAACCCGACGGCCTCGACGACGCTGCCGAGCGGCTACTCCGGCCGCTTCCCGGCGCTCAACCGGACGCTCGCGCGCCACCTGCGCGACGCCACCGTCGACGGCGAGCTCAATGTCGACCGGCTGATGGAGGCCGCGAGCAAGTACTACGACCAGGTCGACGAGGAACGTCGCGGCATCGTGCGCTCGATGCAGCTGATGTCGGACGAGGCACAGGAGCTGACGCGCGAGCTGCGCGAGCAGACGGCGAGTCAGCTGCAGGCGATCCTGGACCACGTCAAGGACGTGATCCTGACCGTCGACTCGTCGGGCTACATCGAGTCGTTCAATCCGACCGGCGAGCGCGTGTTCGGCTACTCGCAGGCCGAGATCATCGGCCGCCCGCTCGCCTTCCTGCTGCCCGACCTCGGCGGCGGCGCGACCAAGATCCCGGACCGGCTCGAGCAGCTGGCCCTCAAGAGCGACGACACCCACGTCGACCTCGCCGCGCACGAGACGACCGGGCGCGCGAAGAGCGGGGAGCGCTTCGCCGCCGAGCTCGCCGTCTCCAAGGCGCGGGTCGGCCGCAAGATGGTCTACGTGCTGTGCCTGCGGGACGCCACCGAGCGCAAGCTCGCGGAGGGCGCAACCCGCGAGAGCGAAGCGCGCTACCGGCTGCTGGTCGAGAACGCGCCCGAGGCCATCGTCGTGCTCGACGTCGACTCGGGGCGCTTCGTCGACTGCAACGACCACGCGTTGCGCTTCTTCAAGATGGAGCGCGCCCAGCTGCTGTCAGCGGGCGCCGAGCAGATCAGCCCCCCGTTCCAGCCCGACGGCACGCCCTCGTTCGGCATCGTCCGCGGCCACATCGACCGGGCGCTCTCGGGCGAGACGCCGGTGTTCGAGTGGGTGCACCTCGACGCCAACGGCAAGGAACTGCCGTGCGAGGTGCGCCTCGTCGGCCTGCCGAGCGCCGGCCGGCGCCTGGTGCGCGGCTCGGTCACCGACATCTCGGAGCGCAAGCGCGCCGAGGTCTATGCGGCCGGCGAGCGGCGCGTGCTCGAGCGGCTCGCCTCCAACGCCTCGCTCGAGGCCGCGCTCGATGCCATCACCGACGTCGTCGAGAAGCTGCACCCCGGCGACCGCTGTACGATCCGGCTGCTCGACGACGATGGCATGCTGCGCCACGTGGTCGCGCGCCACCTGCCGCGCGAGTTCTGCCACGCGATGCACGAGGTGCCGGTCGACCTGCGCTTCGGCTCGTGCGCGGCGGCCGTGTACCTGTCGCGCCAGGTGATCGTCGCCGACATCTCCACCGACCCGTTCTGGGAGTACCGCCGCGAGGCGGCGCTGCGCTCCGGCCTGCGCGCCTGCTGGTCGACGCCGATCCGCGCCTCGGACGGCAGCGTGATCGGCACGCTGGCCGTGTACCTGACGTCCCCGTGCGCCCCGGCCGGACGCGACGCGGAGCTGATGGCGCGCATGACGCAGCTCGCAGGCATCGCGATCGAGCGGCGGCGCGCCGAGGCGGCGCTGCGCGCCTCGGAGGCGCGCTTCCGCGGGCTGTTCGAGCACGTGGTGGAGGGCGTCTACCAGAGCGGTGCCGACGGCCGGCTCCGGGCCGCCAACCCGGCACTGGTGCGGATGCTGGGCTTCGCGAGCGCCGACGAGCTGATGGCGCTCGACACCACGCGCCACCTGCACCTGTTCCCGGAGGTGCACGCCGAGCTCAAGGAGCGGCTGCTGCGCGACGGCGAGATCCGCCACGCCGAGTACGAGCTCAAGCGCACCGACGGGCGAGTCATCACGGTGGTCGAGAACGCCCGCGTGGTGCGCGACGGCGCCGGCGCCGTGCAGGGCTTCGAGGGCACGCTGTGGGACATCACCGAGCGGCGCCGGGCCGAGCTCGCGGTGCACGCCGAGAAGGAGCGCGCGCAGGTCACGCTGCAGTCGATCGGCGATGCGGTGATCACGACCGACTCGGCCGGCGTCATCGACTACCTCAACCCGGTCGCCGAGCAGCTGACCGGCTGGAGCGTCGACGAGGCACGCGGCCAGGCGCTCGACGCGGTGCTGCGGGTCGTCAACGAGACGGGCCAGGGTGTTGCGGAGAACCTCGTGGCGCGCTGCCTCAAGGAGG
>JAFEDP010000107.1 GCA_018241545.1 Pseudomonadota bacterium | reverse complement strand
CAGCTGGGCCGTCGCCGGCGATGTTCTCAAGCGCGCCGCTGCCTACGACATCCCCGCAGAGCGGGTAGACGGCACCGATTTCTTTGCCGTTCACGCGGCCGCGGCCACTGCGGTCGAGCGCGCCCGGGCGGGTCACGGCCCCTCGCTGCTGCACATCATGGTGCCGCGCTTCTTCGGTCACTTCAGCGGCGACTCGGACACCTACCGCCGGCGCGAGGAGAAGGAAGCCATGCGCCGCGAGCGCGACTGCCTCAAGATCTTCCGCGCCAAGGTCGCAGAGTCTGGCCGCGTGCCGGCGGCGGAGTTCGCGTCGATCGATGCCGAAGTGAACACGGCGGTCGACCAGGCAGTGAAGGCGGCGCGTGCAGCGCCCCGTCCCGACCCGAAGGACGTCGCCACCGACGTCTACGTGTCCTATGCCTGAGGCCGGGACTGAGGGTGCCGCCATGACTGTGCCCGTGCTCGTCCATCGCGTGGAGGTCGGGCTCGCTGCGGCCCGCACACTCGTTGATGCGGCTATCGAGACCGCCCGCTCCCGCGGCGTCGCGCTCGCCTTTGTCGTCGTTGACGGTGCCGGAGCGATTGTCGAGGCGGTCCGGATGGACGGGGCGCAGGTATGCGCCATGCCACTCGCCATCGACAAGGCCTATACAGCCGTGGCCTGCGGGCTGCCGACGGCCGCCTGGTCCGCACGCACGCAGCCTGGACAGGCCGACTGGGGGCTGAACACGGCGCTCGCCGGTCGCCTGGTGGCCTTCGCCGGAGGCGTGCCGCTCTATCTGGATGGGAGATTGGCCGGTGGGCTTGGCGTGAGCGGCGCTCCGGCTCACGTGGACCAGGCGGTGGCTGAGGCAGCGGCGGCCAAGGCGGGCTTTCGCCTGAGCGCTTAGGCAGGGCCGGTTTAACCGCCAGGCTGTGCACGGGGATGCCGCACGCAGCTGACTACGCGTGGTTGCCTTTACCTCCGACAAAAGAGCAACCATCGTCCACGCCAGCGAGGGGAGCACGCGGATCGGCATCTAGGCGGTTCGCGATGATGACCGGACGGCCCCAACGAGGCCCTGACTGCCGTAGCACCGATGCACTTTCGCGATGGGGCGAAGCGGCTCTTCCGGGCCGTGCTAGGCACTGGACCGGAGCCAACTCTCTGCCAAATCCGCGAGGTGTCTGGAATCGACACCCGGATTGTGAACGAGGCCGACAATCGCGGGACGTCGCGTGTGAGCACGCCTCGCGAGTCGCAACCGCACGGTATTGCCGCAAATGGTCGAGGAGAGATCGCCGGCGTCCGCTCCCGTGCACAGCAGCTTGTCCATCACGGCCACGAGCGCCATCGCGGTCCTCGCCGGCGTACGGATGGGTGCAGTAATGGTCACAATCACTGTTGACCCCGACGGGACTCTGGCGTCCGCGGAAGCTCTGACATCGCGAAGGACCCGCAGAACGACCCGGTCGAAGCGCAGCCCCAGCTTCGAGACACTGGTCCCCGCAGCTTTTGCGATCTGCTCTCCAATGGCCTTGTCCGAATGCATCGGGTTGCCGTCCTCCCGCACATGACCCGCCTAGCGCGCTGCCGCCGATCCTTCAAACGTGCTGTACGCCATCCGAAGCTACCACGATGCGAACGAGGTCCGCTGGTACGGACGGGTCGCCTTGGAATGGCCGAATCACCATCGGTCGCCGCCACGCCCATACTCGATCTATCGAAGGCACGCAGCAAGCGGGCGAGTCCGGCCAGGCCTTCCGCGATCTCCGAGTCGCCCGGCTGCTCCAGCAAGCCGGCTTCCCTTGGAAGCCGCATGGAGGCAACTAAGTGCGGACCCTGAGCGCGCCATGCCTCGCAGGCCTTGACGGCGTCTCGAGCGCAAGCATCGAGCGCGGCAATCGCAGATCTAAGCTCGATCGAGACGTTTCCGATGAGCGGATCATCCAGCAGGCGCCTCGGTGGGGCGACGCTACATTCCGGACCAGCTCGGACCCGGTGTCGCCGATGAGCAAATTCTCTTTTGCTTACCTAGACAGCACGGCGAACTGGTTGTGAGCGCCCTAGGCGCGTGATTGCTGTTCGCGGATGGCATCGGGTATCCGCCGGTCGCGCCCGGCGGCGCGAATTCAGTGGTGGGCCATGGTGGCCCACCTTCGCCTACGGGAGCTCGCGCTTAACGACCGCCCCTCATTCGGTGTTCGCACCGCCACGGGCCCGACTCGCGGCTCGGGACGTCACTCCGCGTTGAAGTCCGGCCGGAGCTCGCGGGGCTCCGCATGTAGTGCGTGCCTCAGCTCGGCTCGCCGACTTTTCCTGTCACGCGCCGAAGCGCGTGATATGATTGCCGTTGCATCCAGAGTGGCGATAGCGCCTACCAACCTGCTCCCGGGCAAGGTGGTTACTCCGAAAGGGGTGATGTGGCCAACCGGCAATCAATCGGGGTCACGACGTCGCGGTATCGGCACTCCTTCGTCCGTCCAAAGGAGTGTTTTCTATGGCCTATCCATTCCCCGCAGAGGCGATCTTTCGGCCCGACGAGCTGCTTCTGCTCGACTACTGGCTCAACGTCGGGATCCATGCCGAATTTGGGTCTGGATTTCGCGATTCCGTCGATAGGCGATTACAAACGCCGGAGTATTCCGCTGCCGCGCAACGGCTCGGATTCTCAGGGGACGCGCGTCGTGGATTCCACAGGCTTCAGGCGGCGGCGGCCCATTGCCTGCTCGTTCCGGCCTGGGACCGTCTGCCGAGGTGGCGGGTGGGCTCGCAGGGCCACATCCGGATCGCCCGGCAGAACCTGAACCCACGCTACCGACCCCGCCGGAAAATCGAGACGGCTCCGATTCACCTCGTCACCATCGATCGGGGCGCAACGCCGGTCGGGCTGGTGGATCATGTCGCCTATCATGCGACCTGGGTCCCTGGGTATGAGTGCCGCGTCGTGACCGTCTCCGGGGAAACCGCGCAAGAAGCCGGCTATCTCGACTTTGCCATCGCGTGCATTGAGGCCAACGGAGATTGGCGCAGGACAGCGAAGCGGGCGGTACTGTCGGACTGGCAGCGGCTCGCGGGTCAAGGCGCCTTGCGGTGGAAGGAGATGGTGGCGGGCGGTCTGATCTCGGAATCGGAGGCCATCGAATTGGCGAACGAGGCCTGGCGTCTTCCCGCCAGGTCCGTTCCTGTGCGGAGCACCGGACGAGGACGCGGCCGGTCGGCGGAGCGCGCCTCCCCAGCCGCGCCGACGAGCGGGCCGCCGGCACCCGTTGCACCCGCGGAGTAGCTCCATGCGAAAGCGTGAGCTGCTGGCCGTCTTGCGTGCCCGATTCCGCCTCGACTGGCACGGCGACCATGGGCTCGCCCATTGGATGCGGGTGAGGGCGAACGGGCTCGAGCTCTGCGCCGCGACTGGCGCGCGAGTGGACGTCGTCGAGGCCTTCGCCTTCGTGCACGACGTCGAGCGTGTTCACGAGCACGGCGACCCGGGCCACGGGCCACGGGCGGCGCTGTTCGCGCGAGAGGTGAATGACGAGCTGCTGCTATTGGACGACAGCGGCCTCGAGACGCTCGAGTACGCCTGCGCTTACCACAGCGAGGGCCTCCTGGAGGGCGACGTCACGGTCCAGTGTTGCTGGGACGCCGACCGTGGCGATTTGGCTCGCGTGGGGATCCGGCCGCGGGCAGAACGGCTTTGCCTCGACTCGAGCCGGGACCCTGCGTGGCTAGATAACGCCATACGCCGTAGCCGGCGCCGCCCAAAGCACCGCTGATCGCGGCTTCTTCAGGGTCGCACGGAAGACAATGGTTCGCGTCGGGCGTCCGCAGGTCAGTTGAGCGTCGAACAACGGACGCCCTGAACCTTCCTGGACCTCAGCCGGGAGAGGTTCGGCTCGTCAGTCAACGCGGGTTCAGGTCCAGCGTGGTAGTCCTGCGCCATGCAGCGACGTGCTGCCGATGACGGTCTGCGACCTCGACTCGCACGGCAGCGCGCCTCGCTCAACCGCCACGCGTCGTCTCGCGCGCCCCTACGCGCCCGGTGATCGATCTCCGACCACCGTGCACGCAGGCGCGGACGCGTAGGCTCTGGTCGCGCGAACCCCGGCCGGGCCGGTGCCGCCCTACTTGGCTGGCTTGCGGAACTTCAGGAGGAACTGGTCGGTGTGGCCCTGGATGGACCCCTCAAACACCTTGGCCGTGCGTGGGTCATTCTTGTTGCGGAGCAGGTTGCTCTCGCCGACGAGCTCGAAGCCCGCCGCGGTGACCTCCTGCTTCACGGTCGCCTCGTCGATCCGGTGCAAGGTCTTGGTGTCGCGCGACCCCGAGCCCACTTCTGCCGAGTGATCGAGCACGAGGAAGATGCCGCCCGGCTTCAAGGCCGCGAAGACGGCGCGGTTGAACGTGGCGACGTCGACGCCCTCTATGTTGTGGATGTCGTGGTAGTTCTGCGTCGTCCACACGACGTCGAAGCTGTTGGTGGGCCTTACATCGACGAGCCGCAGCAGGTGCACCTTCACGTTGCTGTAGTGTGGCTCCGCGGCCACCGCAGCGATCGGCGGCGGCGGCGCGTCCGCCTTCGGCGGCTGCGAGACGAGGTAGCTGGTCACTTCACCCTTCGGCCCAACCACGGCGCTCAGCATCCGCGTGTAGTAGCCCTTGCCGGGCGCGATCTCCAACACCCAATCGCCGGGCTTCACGCCTGCGAATGCAAGGGTTTCAGCGGGCTTGCGATTGGCGTCGCGCTCGGTGTCTGCGGTCGGTCGCGCCTTGTCCGCGACGGCGGCCTTGATGTACGGCGGCACGCCCGCGGGGTGGGCGGCCCGGGCGGCGGGAATCGCGAGCCCCGCGGCCAGGACGGCCACAGTGAGCAGGGAGGCACGTTGCATGTTGGGTCTCCGCGGTGAGGTAGGAGGTCGTTCACCCTCGCAAGGGTGGCCACTCTAGCAGTCGTACCGACGTGCCACGGTCGGATTGGCGCCGCCCGAAGGCGCTTCGTCCCACGCGTCTGAAGGACAGTGAGTGCTCGTCGAATCCCGCAACGCAGCAAATTGTAGGCAGTTCTGCGATTCGGCCCCAGTGGCGAACAGGAAGGTACCTCCGGCCCAGGAAGCGTCCGGGTCAGGGGCGCGACCCGTCGAGTCCCTTATAGAGTGGGAGGGCATCGCCGTCCCGGCGACGCCGACCGTCGTAGGTCCCGCGTCGTACTGGTGTCGGAATCGGCGTCTCCCCGCTAACCAGTCTTGTGCGCCCTGCAGCCCGACCGGAAATGCCCGAGTTGAGGAATGCGGTCTCGACGACCGCGCCATCCCAAGGACCCCCAAGCGGACATCACGACTTGGCGCAGAGGGGCAATCTGTATATCGCCTCGACAATCGACCTTTGCATAATAGCCCTTAGGTCGGATGCGCAGCACCAAGCACACCGTAGACCGTAGCCCGCGTCCCATTCAACGCAGCGCCAATCATGACGTGCGCGGAAATGGGATTGACGATAAGAGGCCGCTCGGATGTCGACGGACTGAATCCCGAGCGGCTGCAGTCGTGGGGGACTTTGTGAGAGCGATGCACACGATGCAACATTCAGTCTGGAGGCGCGAAGCTCATTTGGCTGCGCTGGCAGCATGCCTGCTTGCCATGTCGACGCAGCCGGCGCTCGCCGGTGATGACGCGGAGACTCCGAGCGCACCAGCCTCCAAGCACGTCGTCACCCCGGTACGGGTCGCTCAGGGCCTCAATCTCGGCGACGCATGCGAACGCTACTACCCGCTCAGCTCGCGGATGGCGCATGAATTCGGCGCGACGACCTTGGTCGTCTACGTCGACGTAGACGGCCGCGTAAAGGAGACGCGCATCGAGACCGGTTCCGGGTACGTTGCGCTGGATGAAGCCGCGGAGCAATGCATCGTCGAGCGAGGTCGCTATGTCGCTCAGACCGTCGACAGCATCCCCGTCGGATCGTGGCAGCGCATGAAGTTCACTTGGCGCCTGGATAATCCCGCCGGAGCCGATGCCGCGAACAGCCTCCTGTCTGCCTACAGAAAGGGCGACTACGCCCGGCTGGCGAAGCTCCTCGTCCCCTATGCACGTGATGGCGCAATCGACGCACAGGTCTTGCTCGCCCGCATGTACCTGCATGGGACGGGAGTCACCGCAAACCCCGTCGAGGCGGCCACCTGGATGCGAAAGGCTGCGGAGCGGGGCTCGACCGTCGCCGAGTACGATGCCGGCATCTTCAGTGAGGAGGGCGTCGGCGGACCGAAGGATTACGCGGCGGCCGCCAGCTGGTTTCGCAAGGCCGGCCACCAGCGGCATGCCGATGCGGCGTTCAATCTCGCACTCATGTACCAAAGTGGCCTTGGCGTAGAGCGCGATCCGGCCATGGCACTGGTATGGATCGAGGCGGCTATCGGCTTCCTCGCCTCCCCAAGCGCCGATGCTGTGCGACCTGGATACGTCTCAACACGCGACTCGATCCTCGCCAGCATGTCGCCGGCTCAAATCGACGCGGCATCACGCATCACGTCGCCGGATGGTCCTGTGATCCGCGGCTATCTGCGCAACCGCGCAGCCATCGACAAGGCTGCCAGCGACGCGTATCCGTCGCACCTAGGAGAGCACGACGGAGTACGAGCGGTCAGCCTGCTGGTCTTCGTCCTTGCTGACGGGCACGTCGCCGATACCCGGGTGGAAAACTCGAGCGGGCTACCGAAGCTGGACGCCGCGACGGTACAGGTGCTGTCGCAGGCGGACATCATGCCGAAGAAGATTAGCGGCCAATCCGTGGATGCTTGGCAACTGGTCACGTGGACCTGGGCGCTCCGCTAGCCTCCCGAAGGCCTGCCGCCACGCGTCAGCGGCCCACGCATAAACGTTCTTACATCAGACACGCCGCAAGAATTACGTGCCGGCGGGCCAGGCGCGCCTCTTCGCTGGCGGACAGCGCTTCTCTAAGAATCGCGCTGGCGGGTCGGACGAACAGCAAGACCTCATGGGTCGCTTGCTGGCTGCATCGGTCAGCTCTGTTCGGACGCACCCACGGGTCGAATTGCTCACCGGGTCATGAGTTCAGCTGCGACAACGGCCATCGCCCACCCCTGCGCCCGGGACGTCAGCAGGGCGGACGTGGCAAAGGCGCCGTCACCGGCGGTTCGAAGCGCATTACCACGGTGGATTCGGACCACCTTTAGCCACGGAACTGCCGCGAGATAGGCGGCCGCGCCGACAGCGGAGGTGGTGCAGTGCAGCCGCCCTTCGACCCGCGCGTGGTTGCGGTCCATCGAGCGGCGCTCCGACAGGGTCGGAATCGGCAATACGAAAGATGATCGGCCGCAGCGCCGTCCGGGAAACGGCCGCAGACTGCAGTTGATGGTGACCGTCGATCCCGGAGGCCATGACTGACCTCCGGAATCGGCGTTACAAGCGATCGCTTACCAGCGATTGCCTGAGCGCATGCCACCGGCCGGACGGAACCCGCCGCCGCCCGAGCGGCCAGCCGGCTTGTCCTGCGCCTCGTTGACACGCAGCGAACGGCCTTCCATCGAGTGGCCGTTCAGCGCCGCGATCGCCTGCGGAGCGTCCGAGGATGACATTTCGACGAAGCCGAAGCCGCGAGGCCGGCCCGTCTCACGATCGTTCGGCAGCGCCACGGACTGCACTGCGCCGTGGGCACCGAAGAGCGTGCGGACCGCGTCCTCGGTGGCGCTGAAGGGGAGGTTTCCAACGTAGATCTTGGCCATGATTGATGTATCCAGATAAAAATCGACACCGCGGCCGCGCACGGCACAGCCGCGCGGGACGCGCTACAACACAATCGGTACCGTTCAAGAAGCGTCGGGGGGTGTCCCGTCAGCCGTCGACCAGTGCGTCGTGTCACCTGATCGAGGTCAATTCGGCTGCGGACAGGGCGCGAGATGTGGCGCCTGATTCATACGGACGAGCAACGATCGCGGGGGAGAATATCAGAATCCTCCGCCGCCCGCTCGTGATTCGCGTCGCATTGGCGACGACGGGACGGCTTCTCCCGCTGGCGGCTCGCTATTCTTCGATCGTCCTGGCCGGCTCCTTCGAGCCTGCCTCCTGTCAGCTCCTTTCGCTGCTCATGTCGGCTCCTTCGGGACTTCTTCGGCAGGACGCGGCGGCTGGCGCTTCGCCAGCCGTTCCTGCTGCTCACGCTTCTTGGTCTCTTCGCGCTGCTTCTTCAGGTGACGGTAGTTCGGTGCTCGCATGGATCCTCTACAGATTGGGTGTGGTCCAGATTGAAGCCTGACGCTTTCCGGATTATCACGCAATCCGAGGCGTCAAGCTCCGATCAACCGCCGGGCGGAAATGCGATGCTCTGCGAGGCATCGGCATTCCGCGACAGAGCCTCCCACCCAGGTACGGGACGCCGTAGCGCAATGGCCTGCCGGATTTCCATGACCAGCGGACCTGGACGCATCGCGAACAGTCGCTGGACCTCCGTCGGGACTCCGTGCCCGAACGCGTCACGGTAGGCGGCAGCGGCGATCGACAGGTCGTTCAAGTCCATGGACGCGGGCGGCTCCGGCAAAGAGGACCAGCGGCGATCGCAAGCGGACGTGCCTGCGTAGGACAGAAAGTACGCCGTGGTCCCGCCTTTCTACTCGGTTCTCACCACGTCCGCTGGCATTTCGCATCGTGGGCTCCAATTCGCGGGCCCGGCCTCATGCGGCCCTACGCTACCCCGCCCGTGACCTCAGGCCAGATGCGTCGGACCGCGAGGCGTTGACCGGTAGGCGACTGCCGGGTCGAGGTTGCATCAGGAGGGAGCGTCGGCGCTGCGATCCCAGCCCCACCTGATCGGTAGATCTGCGCCATCCACGGCACCTCTGTGCCGCGGAACGTCGCGACCAGGAAGGTCCGGCTGCTAGGGCGCGAATGCGCACTTCATTGAATCGTTCTCACTGCGAAGACGCAGCAAGGATCTGGCAAAGAGATCGACCGGGCACCGCGCCATCGCGGCCGCGACACGCTAGGCGATTGATTCATAGCGTCCCGATGGAGAATTCGCGAGAGGGCTCGGATGCGGCGTTCTAGCCCCTAGCGGCGTTCTGGCTGAGCTGCTGATCAAGCGAGTGCAGGTCCCCCAGGACCCAAAGCTCTGAGATTCGCGGGCCGTGGCACTGGAAGAGTGCTGCGCCCAGCCACTCGACGGACTTGCCCGTGGGCGCATAGCCCCGAAATGGCCCGACATGCTTGCCGGAAAATCG
>JAFEDP010000106.1 GCA_018241545.1 Pseudomonadota bacterium | reverse complement strand
CGATCTTGGCGCTCAGCTCGGTCTCGAGGCCGTACACCTTCATCTGCGCCGCGTTGCGGAACAGCGTCTCCTCGCCCGCCGAGCCGTTCGCATTCGTGATCGGCGCGACGACCTGACGGATCGCGTCCTTGTACTTCACGTAGAACGCCGCGGCGTTGAAGCGCACCGCCCGGTTCAGCCATTCGCTCTTCATGCCGACCTCGAAGGAGTCGGCCTTCTCCGGGTTCGTCGGCGTTCTCTCGGCCGCCGTGATCGGCGTGCCGCTCGTGCCCACCTGGTCGTTGTAGCCGCCGGCGCGGAAGCCGTGGCTGTAGGTCGCGTAGCCGAACAGGTCAGGGTTGAACTGGTACGAGAAGCTGCTGCGGTAGGTCGGCTCCGTCCAGCTGTGGCTGTCGGTCACGACGCCGTACGGGAACGCGGCGAAGTTCGCCGCCGCCATCAGGCCGCCGAGCTGCTGGTAGGTGAACGCCGGGTCGAACGCGCCGCTCGGGGAGGGCAGCTGCTGCACGAACACCTGCTGGCGGCCGGTCCAGTCCTTCTGGTCGTTCGTGTAGCGACCGCCAATCGTGAGGGTCGCCTTCTCATTGAACTTGAGGTTGAACTCGCCGAAGGCCGCGCTCGACTTCTCGTTCTGTGCGTTGCAGAGCACCTGCGGGTTGTTGTTGTAGCCGCCCGGCGTCGCGCCCGCGGGGGTCGGCGCGCCGAACAGGTCGTAGATGCCGAGGATCTGCGCCACGCAGAACTTGGTGTCGTCGTGCTGGTAGAAGGCGCCGAGCACGTAGTTGAAGTGCTCGCCGGTCGCCGACGCAAAGCGGATTTCCTCCTGCCAGGTCTTGCGGCGATCCGAGCGATTGGCGTCGAACACCGAGAGCGGACCGACGATGCCGGTGTAGTCGGACGGCAGGCTCGAGTCCTGCGAGCGGTAGCCCTGCACCCAGGTGATCGTGCCTCCACCCGCCGTCTTGAAATCCGTGTTGATGTACATGCCGTCGACGTCCACGCGGTGGCCGTCCGGCATGTTGATCAGGTAGCCATCGCGGTTGGTCGTGCCACCGAGGTTGAACGGATCGCCGCCCTGATGGCCCGGCAGGCCGAGGTTCGGGAAGCAGTAGTAGTACGCCGTGATGTTGAGACCCGCCAGGCAGCCCTTGTTGGTCACCAGGGTCGAGGCGTCGGACGGCGTCGAATTGACGGCAATCGGCGCCTGCGAACGGTCGCGCAGGATCTCGTACGTGAGCTGGGTCTTCACGTCGTCGGTGATCTGCCACAGCAGCTTGGCGCGGCCCGTCAGCACGTTCGTGCCGCCGTAGGTCTTGCCGTCACCGGTGTAGGTCGTGCCGCCGATCGTGTTGGACGAGCCGTTGCGGATCCAGCCATCCTCCTTCTCGCTGCTGGCCACGAGCCGCAGGCCGAGCTTGTCGGTGATGAGCGGCAGGTTGACGGCGCCCTGGAGGTCCACGGTGCCGAGGTTGCCGCCCTGCGCCGCCACCTCGACCCCGGCCTCGGTGAGGCTCGGGGCCTTGGTGCGCACGACAACGGCGCCGCCGGTGGTGTTCTTGCCGAACAGCGTGCCCTGCGGGCCGCGCAGCACTTCGACCTGCGCGATGTCGAACGAATCGAGGATCTGCGTCTGCACGCTCGGCAGCACGAAGTCGTCGACCAGCACCGCGACCGGCGCCTCGTTGTAGACGATGATGTCGGTGTTGCCGACGCCGCGCATCGCGAACGAAGCCGCGTTGAAGCCGTTGATCTTGTTCGCCGAGAAATTCGGCACGAAGGCCGCGATGTCGCTCAGCGTCTTGGGGGCCACCTCGGCGATCAGCTGCTCGCTGATCGCGGAGACCGCGATCGGCGTCGACTGCAGGTTCGACTCGCGGCGCTCGGCGCGCACCACGATTTCCTCGAGCTGACCCGCCGGCGCCGGGGCCGCGCCCGCCGCGCCCTCGCCCGCCGCGGTGGCGGCCGCCGACGCGAGTGCCCAGGCGACCGCCGCTCCGAGCATGGTCGCCGCGCGCGGACCGCGGGCCGGCGCGAAGGTCTGAGGCTCACCCGCTGAAGTTCGCTTGCTCATCGTTACCCCCTGAAATGTCAAAGTGGGCTCTGCACGGCAACTGCCACCGGTGGTCGCCGTGCCGAGGCATCTGAGACTCGTTTACACGCGCGCCTTGGGCCGAGCCGCGCGACGACGCGCGCGTCGCCTCGCTGACCTGACCGGATCCCTTAGGGCCGGAAGTTACGCGTTGGGGATAAAAGAAACAAGCATGATTGTTTTTCCTACAGCGCGGTTGCATGTACGCAACAGTTGCTGCGACGCGGCATTTTCAGCGCGAAGCGCTCGACGCAAATTCAGCGGTCAGCGGACGGACCGTCGATGGCGGGCCTGCGGTTGAGCGAACGGCCGGGGTGCGCAGCGCGGCCTCGCCTGCACTGCGCCGGCTCTAACGGGCCGCGGCGCCGCGGCGGCAATCAGTCGCCGCGCAGCTCGTGCAGCTTCTCGGCGAGGTACGCGCGCACGCGCTTGTCGCGCTCATTCGCCTGGTGCGTCAACGCCGCGATCGCCATGCCTTCCATGACGTAGCGCGTCAGGTCGAGGGCGAGATCGAACTCCTCGCCGCGCCCCTCCCATTCCGGGAACACGTCGCGCGCGGTCTGGTACCACTCGCGCTCGAACGCTTCCTGCGTTGGTTTGAGGATCCCGGCGAGCTCCGGGTCGGTACGCGCGGCCACCGACAGCTCGAAGAACGCGACGAACATCGGATGGCGCACGTGGTCCCAGAACGCCTGCACACCAAGCGCCACGCGGTCGGCATCCGGCGGGGCCGGGCGCGACATCGCGCGACGGAACGCCTTGAGGCGCTTCGAATGCAGGTGCTCGACCGCGGCGCGCACGATGTCGATCTTCGAGGGGAAGTGGTGCAGCATCGCGCCGCGCGAGAGGCCGGCCTTCTTCGCGATCACCGTGGTCGTCGTACCGGCGTAGCCGAGCTCGACGAAGCAGGCGATCGCGCTTTCGACGATGACGTTGCGCGTACTCGCGCTCTTCTGCGCTTGCCAGCCGCTCGCCTCGGTCGCCGGCCCGGATTCACTGCTGTCACGCATGGGTCATGGTCCTGCAGAGGCCCGGCGCTGCAGCGCAGCATGAACCGCCCCCTTCGGCGGCACGATGTTACCACTGCAGGTAAAAGTCAAAGATGATTGAAACCGACTCCTCTGACTGTTAGGTTCGGGAACACGCGGATCGATGGGGATCCGCGCCAGTCACGGGCAGCTTCGGGGGCACATATGGGTCGGGTCTCAGGCAAGGTCGCGTTGATCACCGGTGCAGCGGTCGGCCTCGGCCGCGCCGACGCGCTCGCACTCGCGCGCGAGGGCGCGCGCGTCTACCTCACCGACGTCAATGCCGACGCCGGCACCGCACTCGCCGCCGAGATCAACCGCGCATACCCGGGGGCCGCCCACTTCGCGCGGCTCGACGTGCGCGACGAGGAGCAGTGGCGCAGCACCATCGCCGACGCGCAGCAGCGCTTCGGCGGCCTGCACGTGCTCGTCAACAACGCCGGCGTCGTCATCATCGGCACGCCGGAGACGACGACGCTCGAGCAGTTCCGCTTCCAGAACGCGGTGATGTCCGAGGGGGTGTTCCTCGGCTGCAAGCACGCGATCCCGGCGCTGCGCGCGAGCGGCGGCGGCTCGATCATCAACATGTCCTCGGTCGCCTCGCACCTGGGCTACCCCGTGTTCTACGCCTACGGGGCGGCCAAGGGCGCCGTCCGCTCGATGACCAAGGCGATCGCCGTCCACTGCCAGATGAACAAGTACAACATCCGCTGCAACTCGATCCACGCCGGTGCGATGCACACGGCGATGGTGGAGAACGCGTCCAAGGAACTCGGCATGGAGATGAGCGCCTACGAGGCCTCCCCCACCGGCCTCGGCAAGCCGGAGGACGTTGCCAACCTGGTGCTGTTCCTGGCCTCGGACGAGTCACGATTCATCAACGGCGCCGAGCTCATGATCGACAACGCGCTCACGGTCCAGTAGCCGCGCCGCAACGGTCCCCTCCGACCGAGTCGTCCAGAAACAATCAGGATTGACTGTTTTTTTGTTACGACGGCGCTATACTCCGTCGTGACCCGCGCATCCGCGCGGTTCCATTCTGCCTGGGAGGGGGTCATGGACCTGGGACTGCGCGGCAAGAAGGCGATCGTGACCGGGGCGACCAAGGGCATCGGCCGCGCGATCGTCGAGGCGCTCCTCGCCGAAGGCGCCGCCGTCGGCTTCTGCGCGCGCAGCGAGGACGAGGTCCAGGCGACCGTCGCCGAGTTCCAGGCGAAGGGCGGCGAGGTCATCGGCGGCGCGGTCAACGTCCGCGACGGCGACGCCTACCGGGCCTGGCTCGAGAGCACCGCCCAGGCGCTCGGCGGTTGCGACGTGTTCGTGCCGAACGTCAGCGCCGGCGGCGGCATGGACAGCGAGAAGAACTGGTGGAAGAACTTCGAGGTGGACGTGCTGCACACGGTCCGCGGCTGCGAGGCGCTGATGGAGCACCTCAAGAAGTCCGGCCAGGGCGCGATCGTCATCATCAGTTCCACCAACGCCATCGAGACCTTCGCGGCACCGATGGCGTACAACGCGATGAAGGCTTCCCTGATCACCTACGCCAAGCAGCTCTCGCAGTTCGTGGGCAAGGCGGGCGTGCGCGTCAATGCCGTCTCGCCCGGCCCGATCTACTTCGAGGGCGGGGCCTGGGAAATGATCAAGGGCACCAACCCGAAGTTCTACGAGTCGACGCTGCGCGCAATCCCGTCCGGCCGCTTCGGCACGCCGGAGGAGGTCGCGCGCGTCGTCGCGTTCCTCGCCAGCCCCGCGGCCAGCCTGGTCACCGGCGCGAACGTCGTGGCCGACAACGGCTTCACGAAGGGCGTGCGGTACTGAGCGACGGATGAGCGCTCCGCGAACATCCGCGTACTTCGTCTGCGGCGGCAAGTACCACGACTTCGACTTCGCCCGCAGCGAGATCCTCAAGCTGCTGCTCGAGCATGAGTGCGTGCGCACGCGCGTCGCCGAGGACTACCGCGACCTCGACGCGCTGCTCGCCAGCGACTTCCTCGTCACCTATACCGTCGACGTGGTGCCCGACGAGGCGACCGCCGCGCGCCTGCGCGACTACGTCGCCGGCGGCCGGCGCTGGTTCGCGCTGCACGGCACGAACTCGGTCCTGCGCTACGTCAAGGGCCGCGGCTGGGAGGCGCCACGCTCTTCGCCGACCTTCATGCAGACCCTCGGCAGCCAGTTCGTCGCGCACCCCCCGATCGCGCCGTACCGCGTCGAGGTAACGGCGCCCGCCCACCCGCTCGTGGCCGGCATCGAGCCCTTCGAGGCGGACGACGAGCTCTACCTCTCGGAGTTGCACGGGCCGCTCGAGGTCCTGCTGCACACGCGTTACGCGGGCGAGGCGGCGGGCTTCGTCGAGCGCGACTGGAGTCGCGACGAGCCGCGGCCGGTGTGTTACCTCAAGCGCGTCGGCGCGGGCGAGGTGCTCTACCTGACGCTCGGCCACGCCCGCGGCCGCTACGACATGCTGCCGCTGATGCCCGAATATCCGCAGGTCGAGCGCGGCAGCTGGAAGGCGCCCGCGTTCTACGAGTTGCTCCGCCGCGGCCTGCGCTGGGCCGCGCGCCTCGATGCCTAGCGCGCGGCGAGGTACGACACGATGGACAGCGAGAAGCGCCGACTGCTGATCGAGGCCTCCAAGAGCCCGGCGCACCGGCCGGTGCGCCGTGTCGCGCCGGCGGAGAGCCCGGTGACGCCGGTCGAGCACACGCCCGACCCGGGACTCGGCCACGCGCTCATCCGCAAGGAGCGCTACACGTCGGCCGAGTTCATGCGCCTCGAATGGGAGCGCATCTGGAGCAAGGTCTGGCTGCTCGGCGGCTGCGAGCAGGACCTACGCGAGCCCGGCGACTACCTGTGCACCGACATCGGCCGCGAGTCGGTGCTGATCGTCCGCCAGCGCGACGGCGGCCTGCGCGCGTTCTACAACGTGTGCCTGCACCGCGGCAATCGCCTGCGCCCCGAGGGCTGCGGCAGCGCCGAGAGCTTCACCTGCCAGTATCACCACTGGCAGTACGACCTCGACGGCAGCTTCCGCCGGATTCCGGACCTCGACACGTTCCCGCAGGGCGCCCCGCCCTGCGACGGGATCCGCGGCCTCCCCTGCGAAGCCTGGGGCGGGTTCGTCTGGTTCAGCCTCAATCCCGACGTCGGGCCGCTCGCCGACTACCTCGCGCCCGTCAATGCGCACCTCGCGCCGTACAACTTCCACAAGATGGCGCTGACGCGCGACCTCACGGTCGAGTGGGACTGCAACTGGAAGGCGTCGGTCGACGCGTTCAACGAGAGCTACCACGTGCAGGGCATCCACCCGCAGCTGATGTGGTACCTCAACGACCTCGACATCCAGATCGACACCTACGAGCGCCACAACCGCTACCTGATCCCGTTCGGCACGCTGTCGCCGCGCGTGCGCACGCCGAACGCGATCCCCGACCCCATCAAGGTGATCATGAAGGGCGCGGGCATGGATCCGGCCGACTACGACGGCCCGATCAGCGCGATCCGCCGCGACGTGCAGAAGTGGAAGCGCACGCATGGCGCGGCGCAGGGCAAGGACTACTCCGGGCTCAACGACGACCAGCTCACGGACGACTACCACTATCTGATCTTCCCGAACGTGACGCTCAACACGCACGCCGACGACCTGATGCTGTTCCGCCAGCGCCCGCACCCGACCGATCCCGACCGGATGTACTACGACATCTGGACCTTCGAGCTCGTGCCAGACGGCCAGGCCTGGCCCGAGCGGCCGCGGCACCAGCACTTCCGCCACGGCGAGAAGTCGATCGGGCTCGTGCTCGACCAGGACGCGCAGAACCTGCCGGGCGTGCAGAAGGGCATGCACTCCGCAGGGTTCGAGGGCCTGTGGCTCGGCGCGCAGGAGCTGCGGATCCGCCACTTCCACAAGGTCATCGACGACTACATCTACGGCCCGGGCGGCAAGCCCGATGGCGCCCTGTGACGCCCCCGCGAGGACCGTTGCCGTGAAACTCACCCGCGACCTGCTGCTCGACGCCTACCGCCGGATGAAGACCATCCGCGAGTTCGAGGAGCGACTGCACGTGGAGATCCAGACCGGCGAGATCCCCGGCTTCACGCACCTGTACTCCGGGCAGGAGGCGGTCGCGGTCGGCGTCTGCGCGCCGCTCGGGCCCCTCGACTACATCGTCAGCACGCACCGCGGCCACGGCCACTGCATCGCCAAGGGCTGCGACGTCGTCGGCATGATGAAGGAGATCTACGGCCGCCGCGACGGGCTCTGCAAGGGCAAGGGCGGCTCGATGCACATCGCCGACGTCACCAAGGGCATGCTCGGCGCCAACGGCATCGTCGGCGGCGGACCGCCGATCGCGGTCGGTGCCGCGATCGCCTGCAAGCGCCGCGGTGACGGAACGGTCAGCGTGGCCTTCGGCGGCGACGGCAGCTGCAACCAGGGCACGGTGTTCGAGGCGATGAACCTCGCGGTGGTGCTGAAGGTGCCGGCGATCTTCGTCTTCGAGAACAACGGCTACAGCGAGCACACCGGCGCCGACTACGCGGTCGGCTCCAGGGACATCGCCGGCCGGGCGGCCGCGTTCGGCATGCCCGCCGAGCGCGTCGACGGCTCCGATTTCTTCGCGGTGCACGAGGCCATGCAGCGCGCGATCGCGCACACCCGCAGCGCCGGCGGGCCGGCGGCCATCGAGGCCACCACGACGCGCTTCTACGGGCACTTCGAGGGCGACCCGCAGCTGTATCGCGCCAAGGACGAGGTGCGCCGCCAGCGCGAGACCATGGACTGCCTCAAGCGCTTTCGCGCCGTCGCGACCGACCACGGGCTCGCGGCGGGGGAGCTCGATGCGATCGATGCCGAAGTGCTGACGCTGATCGACGCCGCGGTCGCTACTGCGAAGGCCTCGCCGCCGCCCAGCGACGCCGAGCTGACGACCGACGTCTACCTGAGCTACTGAGGCACCCCATGGCACAGAAGTCGATGCGCGATGCCATCAACGACGCGCTGCACCTCGAGATGGCGCGTGACCCGCGCGTCATCGTGCTCGGCGAGGACGTCTCCGGTGGCGCCGGCGGCACGTCGGGCGAGCGCGAGGCGTCGGGCGGGATCTTCGGCGTCACCAAGGGGCTGCTGCCGCGCTTCGGCGCAGACCGCGTGCTCGACACGCCGATTTCGGAATCCGCGATCATCGGCGCCGCCGCCGGCGCCGCGCTCGCGGGCCTGCGGCCCGTAGCCGAGCTGATGTTCGCGGACTTCGTCGGCGTGAGCTTCGACCAGCTCTACAACCAGATGGCGAAGTTCCGCTACATGTTCGGCGGCAAGACCGGCTGCCCGGCGGTCGTGCGCCTCGCGATGGGCGCCGGCATGAACATGGGCGCCCAGCACTCGCAGGCGATCTATCCGCTGCTCGCCTCCGTGCCCGGGCTCAAGGTCGTGGTGCCGTCGAACGCCTATGACGCGAAGGGGCTTATGCTGACGGCGCTGCGCGACGACGATCCGGTGATGTTCTTCGAGCACAAGGCCCTCTACCCCCGCAAGTCCGAGGTTCCCGATGGCGACTACACGGTGCCGTTCGGCGAGGCGGCGCTGGTTCGCGAGGGCGAGCACGTCACGGTCGTCGCGCTGGCGCGCATGGTGGTGTTCGCCGAGAAGGCCATCGATGCCGTGCAGAAGGACGGCATCACCTGCGACCTGATCGACCCGCGCACGGTCTCGCCGCTCGACGCCGATACCATCCTCGAGAGCGTCGAGAACACCGGCCGGCTGGTCGTGGTCGACGAGTCCCCGCCGCGTTGCAGCATCGCGGCCGACATCGCGGCGATCGTGGCTTCGCGTGGCTTCCGCTCGCTGCGCGCACCGATCCAGATGGTGACGGCCCCGCATACGCCGGTGCCGTTCGCGCGCGAGCTCGAGCGCGCCTACGTGCCGAGCCCGCAGCGAATCGAGCAGGCGATCCGCACGGTCATGCAGGAGTAAGGTGGTGTCTGCCGCGATTTTCCCGATCACGATGCCGAAGTGGGGCATCGAAATGCAGGAAGGCCTGGTCACCGACTGGCACGCCAAGGTGGGCGAGCGGGTCGCGAAGGCCGCCCCGCTCCTCGACGTCGAGACCGACAAGATCGTCAACGCGGTCGAATCGCCGGTCGCGGGCCTGCTGCGGCGCGTGCTCGGCGAGCGCGGCACCGCCTACCCGGTCGGCGCACTGCTCGCGGTGTACGCCGAGCCCGACGTGACTGAGGCC
>JAFEDP010000105.1 GCA_018241545.1 Pseudomonadota bacterium | reverse complement strand
CATCTCCTATTCGCTGTCCTTCTGGATGGCACCGTACGCGATCCGCACCTTCGGGATCCGCGGCGACGTGGCCGGGCTCATGCTCGGCGTGCCGGCCGGACTTGCCACGGCGCTCGGCGTCATCGTCGGCGGCCGGCTGTCGGACCTGCTGCGGCGTCGAACGCCGCGCGGGCGGATCTACGCGTGCCTGCTGAGCGTGATCCTGCCGCCCGCGATCGTCTACGCCGCGCTGGCGACGACCGACGTGCGGTGGTTCTACGTGCTCGCGGCGTGCGCGGTGCTCGCGGCCAACATGTACTTCGGCTCCATCACTGCCTCGATCCAGGACTGCGTGCTACCGCGCATGCGGGGAACGGCCGCGGCGAGTTCCTTCATCGCCACCTCGCTCGGCCTTGCCATCGGACCGTACCTCGCGGGGCGCGTCTCGGTGCTGACCGGCTCGCTGCGCACCGGCATCCTCGCCATCTTCGTCGCGACGCCCGTCGCGCTCGTGCTGCTGTGGTGCGCGAGCCGTGTCGTGGTCGCCGCCGAGTCGAGCCGCGAATCTCGCGCCGCCGCCGCCGGCGAGGTGCTGACGGGCTGAATCGGTTCGGCATCCCTCCCCGGGCAACCTTGCAGCGCTACCGATCTATACATGGTACGCACAATTGGCCTTCCTGCCAGACGGTCTACAGGAGCGAGGCTGTACGGACCATGTATAGAACTGCTAGCCTCGGTCCCGTGACGGCTGCACTGCAACTCGCGACCCGGACCATCGCGGCCGCCCTGAGGGACTTCGAACGGGAGCAGGCCGCGTTCCTGCGGCATCTGGCTCATGGCGAGTCGATCGTCAGCGTGGCGCCGCCTCACGCCGGCACCCATCCGCTCGCGGCCGCGTGCCAGGCCTACGCGACCGTCGACTACGCGATCGATGACGAGGTGCGGGCCTCGGTCGTCTGCGTCGGTGTCGTCGGCGCCGAGGAGGCGACGCTGCTGCAGGCGCAGCGGCTCAACGCCGCGAAGGCGCGGCTGCAGGCGACGTTCGCGCCGCTGCAGCGCCAGCGCCTGCGCGTGCGCAGCCGGATGCCGGACGGTGCGGAACTGACGCGCATGACGAGCATCGTGCGGGTCGCGCTGCGCCAGATTGGCCGCCCCCACCTCAACCTGTTCGCCGCCTATCGGCGAGTACCGGCGCTCGACGGCGAGCCGGCACGCGTGGCATTCACGCGCACGCTGACGCGACGCGTGCAGCGGGTCGCGCGCGAGACGCTGCTCGCGCGCCTGCAGGAATCCGCTCGGCCGGGCGCCGACCAGGACCGCGCCCGGCTGCGTGCGCTCAGGGACAGCCACCTCGCGTTGGTGGAGCCGCACGCGCCCAACATCCGGGCCAACGTGTGGCTTCGCGCACCGGATTCCTCCGGCCGGGAGACGCTGCAGGTGGCCGCCGAGCTGCCGCTCCTCTACCGTGCGACCCGCTCGCGGACCCTGCCGGATATCATCTACCCGAGTGCCGCCGACTGGGCGCGCGGCGCGGACAGCCCGCGGCGGCCGCGGGCGACGCGCCTCGAGGCCGAGCCATACCTGCAGACGCTGGCGGCCTATCGATACCGGCGTGATTAGCGCGCCGCCGACGGCGTCCGGGAGGGTCGATGGCAGAGGGGATCTCGACCGCCAGCCGCCGGGCGATCCGCCCGCCGGCCACCGTGCTACTGGTCGCGCTCGGCGTGCTGGGCGCCGCCCGCGCAGTGTCTGCGCCGGGCCTCACCGCCGCGGCGCTGCTGCGGGCAGGACCTTCGCAGGGCCTGATCGACAACCGCGCGTTCACGCCGTCGACGTCCGCCGCCCCGGCGCTCGAGCCGTTCGAGGGCACGCTGCGGCTCGCCGAGACGACGATGCGCACTGCTCCCGAACGACTGTCGCCGTCGGCGGTGCTCGGCCGGGACCCGCGCCGGTTCCCCGCCGTCTCGATCGCCTTCGTCAGTGTCGACGGCGATCTCGTGCCCGCCACGCAGGACGTGATCCGGGTCGGTTCGCGACGGGTGGGCCGGAGCTACTGGGACATCATCGTGCAGCCCGGGCGGATCTGGTCGGAGCCGGGCGATGCGGGCTGGTCGCGCGCCGCCTTCCCGTTCGCGCTCGTGCACTCGCTGGAGGGGGAAACGCACAACGGGATCGCGACGTTCGCGTACCGGCACGGCCGGGTCTCCGCGCTGCGCTTCCAGGTCGTCCAGCAGACGACACCGTTCAACGTCGAAACCTATTTCACGGCGACCGGCGTGGTCCGCGCGCGGCTCGCGCCGCCGCCGGTCGCAGACGCGGCGGCGATCGTGCGGCGCTATCGGGAACAGCGCGCCGACGAGCTCGCGGTCCGGCCCTGGTCGGAGCTCGAGCAGCGGGTCGGCCGGGCCGCGCTCGACGGCTTCGCCACCGGGCTTGAGCCGCAGGAAACGGTGGTCGCCGGCCTGGACGACGGCCAGAACTTCTACGCGATGGACTGCGCCACGCCGGCCGGGCCCCTGCCGTGGTGCGAGCGCGCGCGGTTCGGCGTGTGGTCGGTGACGAAGTCGATCGCGAACGAGGTGGCGCTGCTCAGGCTGGCGCAGAAGTACGGCCCGCAGGTGTTCGCGCTGCGCATCCGCGACTATGTGCCCGAGGCGCGCGCCTATCCGCAGTGGGCCCGGGTACGCTTCGAGGACTGCATCGACATGGCGACGGGAGTCGGCAACGGCAGCGCCCGCCGCGAGCCCAATGACTCCGGCGACGGCTATATCGATGCGCACTACGCGCAGTGGGCCAACACTGCCAGCCGCGACGCGAAGGTCGCCCGGCTGCTGCGGTTCGCGCCGGCGTACCCGTGGGGACCCGGCGAGGTCACGCGCTACCGCGACCAGGACATGTTCCTGCTCGGGGTCGCGATGGACCGCTTCCTGAAGTCGCGCGAGGGCCCCGCTGCCGACCTGTGGACGATGCTCGAGCGCGAGGTCTACGCACCGATCGGCGTGCACGTCGCGCCGACCAACCGCACGCTTGAAGCCGCGGGCAGGACCGGCCAGCCGCTGATGGCGTACGGCTACTACGCGACGCTCGGTGACCTGGTGAAGATCGCGCGGCTGTTCCACGCCCGCGGCCGCCAGGGCGGCGAGCAGATCCTCTACGCGCCGCGCATCGACGAGCTGCTGTACGGCGCCGCGCCGCGCGGCCTGCCGACCGGCGACCGCACGCGCGACGGGGAGATGACCTACTTCAACGCGTTCTGGTACATGCCCTACCGGGCGGCCGGCGGGTGTTCCTGGTTCCTGCCGCAGATGCTCGGCTGGGGCGGGAACGTGGTCGCGCTCTACCCCGGGGGCCTGACGGCCCTGCGGATCGCTCGCAGCCCGCCGGAGCGCTTCGCGGCGCAGAACGAGACCACCTCGATGGCGGTGGTCGCCGACCGGCTGGCGCCGTTCTGCCACTGAACCGCCGCCGACGGGTCCGATGCGTGGGTGCCGTGCTCAAGTCCGGCCGCCCGATGCCGATAAACGGTTGCGGGGCACTGCCGCCCCGAGGCACGGAGTCCAGACCAGCATGAACGTCAGCGGCGCATCGAACCTTAACGCATTGATTCAGATGGGTATTCAGTCGCAGCAGCAGCCGTCCAAGCCGGCCGCGCCCCCGGTCGCCGCTCCGGCCGCCGCAGCCGCCACGGACGCCGACGGCGACAACGACGGCAGCCGCGTCGGGACTCAGCTGAACGTCACGGCCTAGTCCGTGCGCGGCGGCCGGCCGCGTTGCCACGCGACCGGTCCCGTCGCGGCAACGCGCCCGTCCGGCACCGCCGGCTAATCCGCCGCCGCGGCCGCCACCCGGCCGCCGCCCGCCGTCGAGCGGGCCAGCCACACCAGGGCGATGAGCCCGAGCGCGATCCAGCCGGATATCCAGAAGTAGTCGAGCGCGGCCTTGTCGTAGGCCTGCTGGGCCAGCGTGCGCGCGAGCACTCCATACGACTGCTCCGGGGACAAGCCCAGGTCGGCGAGCCGCGCGGTGGCGGCGTTCATCGCCGGGTCGAGCGCGCTCGAGTGCTCGGCGAGGCGCGACTGGTGGAACGCCGCGTGCCGGTCCCAGAACGTCGTCACGATCGAGGCGCCGAAGCTGCCGGCCGTGATACGCATGAAGTTCGACAGCCCGGACGCCGCCGGGATGCGCTCCGGCGGGACCCCGTGCAGCATGATCTGTAGGACCGACACGAAGAAGGTCGACATCGCCACGCCCTGCACCAGCATCGGCATGACGAGCGCGGCGAGCGACGCCTCGCTGCTGAGTTCCGCGCGCATCAGGTACGAGACCGCGAACGCGCCCATCGCGACCGTCACGAACCAGCGCGCATCGATGCGCCCGAGCAGTCGGCCGACCATCGGCGTCAGCAGGATGGCCACCACGCCGCTCGGCGCAGCCACGAGGCCGGCCCAGGTCGCGGTGTAGCTGAGCTGCGTCTGCAGCCACAGCGGGTAGAGCACGACGTTGGAGAAGAACACCGCGTAACCCACGCAGGTGATCAGGGTCGCGATCGTGAAGTTCCGCAGCGCGAACAGCTTCAGGTCGACGACCGGATGACGCTCGGTGAGCTCCCAGATCAGGAACGCACCGAAGCCGACGGCCGCGACCAGCGTGAGCACCACGATCTGAGGCGATTCGAACCAGTCCGCGTCGCGTCCCTTGTCGAGCAGCACCTGCAGCGCGCCGACCCAGACCACCAGCAGCGCGATGCCCACCGTATCGACCGGCAGCCGGCGTGTCGGGGTGTCGCGCCGGCCGAGGATGCGCCAGCACAGCACGGCGCTCAGCGCGCCGACCGGCACGTTGATCAGGAAGATCCACGGCCAGGTGTAGTTGTCCGATATGTAGCCGCCGAGGATAGGGCCGACGATCGGCGCGACGAGCGTCGTCAGCGACCAGATCGCGAGCGCGAGCGCGCGCCGCTGCGGCGGGAAGATCAGCAGCAACAGGGCCTGCGAGCCCGGGATCATCGGGCCCGAGACCGCCCCCTGCAGCACGCGGAACAGCAGCAGCGACGGCAGGTTCCAGGCGATCCCGCACAGGAACGATGCCAGCGTGAACAGCACCACGGCTGCCACGAAGCTGCGAACCAGGCCGTAGCGCTGCATCATCCAGCCCGCCAGCGGCAGCGAGATGCCGTTGGCCACCGTGAAGGACGTGATGACCCACGTTCCCTGGTTGGTACTGATGCCGAGGTCGCCGGCGATCGTCGGGATCGATACGTTCGCGATCGTCGAGTCGAGCACCTGCATGAACGTGCCGAGCGCGAGCGCAAAGGCCGCGACGGCCTTCGGCACGGGCTCGAGTTCGCCCAGCCCGGGACGGGGTTCCCCCGTGGTCGGTACGTCCCGTCGCGTCACGGCGTCGCCGCGCGCACGTCGACCCGGCCGTTGGCGGCGATGATCTCGCGGATCCGCGCCTCCACCGGTGCCTCGTCCGGCAACGACAGCGACGGCGCCGGGACGCCGGCGCGCACGTCATGGGCCACGAGCGGCCCCGACGTGTCGGCGACGTCGACCCGCACCGTCGCGGACAGGCCGACCCGCAGCGGGTGGCGGCGGACCTCGGCCGCGTCGAGCACGATGCGCACCGGCACGCGCTGCACGATCTTGATCCAGTTCCCCGATGCGTTCTGTGCCGGCAGCAGCGCGAAGGCGCTGCCGCTGCCGGCCGCGAGCCCGGCCACCTTGCCGTGGAATTCGACGTCGCTGTCGTACAGGTCGGTGCGGATCGTCACCGGCTGGCCGACCCGCAGGCGGTGCAGCTGCACTTCCTTGAAGTTCGCGTCGATCCAGACACCCTCGAGCGGCACCAGCGCGAGCAGCGGGGCGCCGGCGGGGACGCGCTGGCCGATCTGGACGGCACGCCGCGCCACGACCCCGGACACCGGCGCCACCACCCGCGTGCGCACGAGCGCGAGGTTTGCGGCTCGCAGGCTGGCCGCCGCGGCCATCACCCGCGGATGGGTCGCCAGCGTCGTCCCGTGCAGCTGCGCCTCGAGCGTCTGCAGCTGCGCGCGCGCCGCGGCTGCCGAGGCGCGCAGTTCCGTGACCGCATCGCGGGCGTGCGCGACGTCCTCGTTCGACACCGCGCCATCCGCCGCGAGCGGCTGCCGCCGCTCGAGGTCCCGCTCGGCCCGGCCGAGTGCCGCTTCGCGCTCGGCCAGCTGCGCGCGGCCCTGCGCCGCCTGTGCAAAGAGCGCCGCGACCTCCCGCGCCGTCCGGGCGAGGTCCGCCTCGGCCGCCGCGACGGCGATGCGCGCATCGGCCGGGTCGATCTCGACCAGCACGTCGCCGCGTCCGACGGACTGCGTGTCGTCGGCGTGCACCGCGACCACCGTGCCGGGCACGAAGCTCGTCACCTGGGTGACGTCCGCCGCAACGTACGCGTCGTCGGTCGACTCGTAGTGGCGAAGGGCCGCGAACCAGTAGCCGCCCCAGCCGAGCGCCGCCACGAGCAGCACGATGCCGAAGATGATGAACGCCCGGCGGCGGGGGGAGGGCGCGGCATCTGCCGCGGGAGCCTGCGAGTGGTCGGTCACGGCGATGCCTCTGCGGAAAGTGTGGAGTTCGGAGTGGAAGGGCCGCCCAGTGCGATGACCAGGGCCACCCGGCCCTGGGCCGCGAGCGCGCGCAGGTTGAGCAGCGCCCGTCGCGCGGCCAGCTCGCGGGCCTCGGCCTCGAGCACCGCGAGCCGCGTCCCGAGGCCGCCGCGATAGCGCTCCTCGGCGAGGCGCCGCGCCTCGCCGAGCAGGGTCGCGCGGTGCTCGGCTTCGGCGCGCTCGCGCTGCAGCGCCTCGAGCGAGCTGAGGTCGTCGGCAGCTTCACGCACCGCCTCGAGCACGGTCCGGTTGTAGGCCGCGATGGCCGCGTCGAGGTCCGCGCCAGCGCCGCGGGCCCGCGCGCGGATGAGGCCGGCGTCGAAGATGGGCAGGTGGAGCGCGGGCCCCGCGCCGTAGGTGCGGGCCGGTGCCGACAGCAGGTCGCCGAGCGTGAGCGCGGCGAAGCCGACGAAGGCCCGCAGGTTGAGGTCAGGGTAGGCAGCGAGACGCGCCGCGTCCGCGCCGGCGGCAGCACTGCCGACGCGCGCAAGCGCGGCGCGTACGTCCGCTCGGCGCAGCAGCAGATCGCCCGGCAGCTCGGCCGGGACCGGCAGCGCCGCATCGAAGTCGACGCGCGGACGCTGCGGTGCGCTGGCCGCCACCGCTCCGCGGCCCGTCAGCGCGGCGATGCGGTGCCACGACAGCTCGATGGCGGCGGTCGCCTGGTCGCGGTCGTCCCGTGCCTCCGGGACGGTCGCATCGGCGGACCGGCGCTCGATGCCGGAGTCGAGCCCGGCGTCGACGCGGCGGCGCGTCAGCGCCGCAAGCTCGCTGCGGTTCGCCTCGAGGTCGGCGGCGAGCTCTGCGAGGTCGTGGCGCCGACCGAGTTCCAGGTAGGCGGACACGACGGCACCCTGCAGCGCGAGCGTGGCGGCCTGGGCGTCGAGCTCGCGTGCCCGGACCGCGTCGGTCGCGGCGCGGATCACCGCGCGCTGGCGCCCCCAGAGGTCGAGGTCGTAGCTGAGTCCGAGATCGAGCTGCCCGTCCCAATAGGAGCCGCCACCGTACGGTGGCGGGATCACGTAGCGCGCGCTGAAGCGTTCGCGCAATACGCTGCCGTCCACGGCGAGCTGCGGCGCGCGCACCGCGCCCGCCGCCTGGGCCTCGGCCCGGGCCCGGTCGAGCCGCGCGATGGCCTCTGCCAGCGTCGGGTTGGACCGGGTCGCCTGCGCGACCAGATCGTCCAGCCGCTCGTCGCCGAATGCGCGCCACCATCGATCCGGTACCGCCGGGGCGACGCTCGCGCCGAGCCCGACGGCGGTAGCATCCAGCGGCGCCGCGGGAGGCCGGTGGGCGGGCGCATGGACGCAGCCCGCCAGCGCGAGCAGCGCCGCGCCCGCGACGAAGTGCAGGCGCGCGATCATGGGCGCGCCCCGCGGGGGCGCTCGGTTGCCCGGTCGCCCTCGACTTCCTCGAGGCGTGCCGACAGGCGGCGCAGCAGGCGGGCGAGCGTCGCCACGTCGGCGGCACTGAAGTCGGCGAGCGCGTGGTTGAGCCGCTCCACCACGATCGGGATGAGATTCGTGACCGCCTGCCGCCCGGCGGCGGTGAGCTTGAGCTGGACCACGCGCCGGTCGGACGCGCTGCGCTCGCGACTGACGAGGCCGCTGCTCTCGAGGTGGTCGACGACGCGCGAGAAGGCACCGGAGTCGTGATGCAGGTCGCGACACAGGTCCCCCGCGGTGAGGCGAGGGTTGTCGCGCAGGCGCATCAGCGTCACCCACTGGACGAAGGTGAGGCCCTGGCCCTCGAATGCCAGCTCGAGCTGCTGGCGCATCAACGAGGCACAGTGGCGGATCAGGTACCCGATGCTGTCGCCAACGGTGTAGCTGTGCGCGTCGTAGTGCTTCATAGCTGCCTCGGCAATTACTGCCTAGGCAGGTTATTACGCCCGGCGCCCGGCGTCAACAGCCGCCGTCCCCTGCGGCCCTCCGGGGCCGACCTCTCGGTCGCGCCGGTTTGCGCCCGTCGACCGATCGGTCTACGGTCCCACGGGCCGTGCCCGCCCATCCGGTTCGCGTGCCAGACGGCTACCGGTCGATCGGTCGCGGGAGGAGTCCACCGTGCGCAAGCTGCCTGTCGTGCTCGCGTTGCTGCTGCTGCCGCTCCTCGCGGCGCAGGCCGAAGTCCGCGTCAGCATCGGCATCAATCTCGGGATCTTCCCCGAGCTGGTGCCGGTCCCGGGATATCCGGTCTACTACGGCCCGGGCATCGACGCGAACTACTTCTTCTACGACGGCCTCTACTGGGTCTACGTCGGCGACCGCTGGTACTCCAGCAGCTGGTACGACGGGCCTTGGCGCTTCGTCGCGCCGGAGTTCGTCCCGCTGTACGTGCTGCGCGTCCCGGTGCGCTACTACCGTCACCCGCCGGCGTTCTTCCGCGGCTGGCACCGCGACGACCCGCCACGCTGGGGCGACCACTGGGGCCGCGGCTGGGAGGAGCGCCGCCACGGGTGGGACCACTGGGACCGCCATGCCGCGCCGCCACCGGCCCCGCTGCCGCTTTATCAGCAGGAGTACCGCGGCGACCGCTATCCGCGCGGCGCCGACATGCAGCGTTCGATCCGCGAGCAGCACTACGATTACCGCCCGCGCGACTCGTTCTCGCGCCAGCAGCTGCCGGCGCCGCGCATGGACAGGCCGGCGCGCCCGCCGGGCGGCGCGGACCACGCGCAGCCCCCGCGCGCGCCGTCGCACACCGACAGGCCACCACCAAGGGCCGACCACGGCCGGGCCGAGCCGCAGCCGCAGCCGCG
>JAFEDP010000104.1 GCA_018241545.1 Pseudomonadota bacterium | reverse complement strand
AACTACGCGCGCGGCGTGTACGCCGACTACTACCAGTGCCACGGCGCCGAACCGGCCGCCGGCCTGGCCTCCACCTGCTACTCGCCGAGCAGCGTCTGGACCGACTGGGAGCGCAACACCCACCAGAGCCACGAGCTGCGGCTCAGCACTCCGGACGACTGGCGCCTGCGCGGCATCATCGGCGGCTTCTGGGAGGAGCTGCAGATCCAGGACCGGCTGAACTGGCTCTACAAGAGCCTGCCGTCGTGTACCGACACGGTGACCGCGGGCTGCCTGACGGACATCGGCCCGGCGCCGGGCGCGACGGTGACCGACCCCACGGTGCGCAACGACAAGGTCGCGTTCTTCAACGACGTCACGCGCGGCTACCGGCAGCTGGCCTTCTTCACCTCGATCGACTTCGACCTCGTGCCGAAGGTACTGACGATCACCGGCGGCACGCGCTACTACCGCTTCGTGAACGACGAGAAGGGCGCGGTCACCGGCAGCTTCTACTGCTACGAGGCCGGCCCGGCGCCCTGCCTCAACTACGCGACCAACATCGACGACGAGCACCTCCACACCAAGTACTCCGGCTTCAAGAGCCGCGCCAACCTCACCTGGCACATCACGCCGGACATCCTCGCGTACTACACCTGGTCGCAGGGCTTCCGGCCCGGCGCCTTCAACCGCAACTTCGGCTGCTACATCCCGGATGCCGCCGGCACGCCGCAGTACTGCTCGCCGCTCGCCTACACCTCGGACAACCTCACCAACAACGAGCTCGGCTGGAAGACCGAGTTCCTGGCGCACCGGCTGCAGTGGAACGGCGCGGTGTACCAGGAGGACTGGAAGAACGTGCAGGTGGGCTTCTTCGACCCGGGCGTGCTGGGTAACGTCGGGTTCGGCACCAATGGTCCCGACTACCGGGTGCGCGGCATCGAGACTTCGCTGGTCGCCGTGATTACCGACGGCCTCACGGCGCAGGTGGCCGCGTCCTGGAACAGCAGCGACCAGACCAACTCGCCCTACCTGATCGCCAACAACCCGGCGCTGCTGCAGGACCCGGCGACGGCCGGTGAGTACGGCAAGCCGATCCTGAGCGTCGTGAACCCGTACGGGCCGCCGGGCAGCCCGACCGCCAACTCACCGCCCTTCCAGTTCAACGCGCGCCTGCACTACCAGTGGAGCATCGACGACTTCCGGCTGTTCGCGCAGGCAGCGGTGACCCACACCGGCCATTCGTACACGCAGTCCGGCAGCAACCCGGCGCTGTCGGAGGGCTCGAACGTCAGCACCACGCAGCTGAGGTTCGAGGACCCGGCGTACACCATGTACGATGCCTCGGCGGGGCTCGCGCGCGGCGCCTGGTCGGCGGAGCTCTACATCCAGAACCTCACCAACGTGATCGCGAGCCAGTTCACGTCGACGACCCAGTTCATCCCGGCCGAGACGATCACGCGGCCACGGGTCATCGGCGTGAAGTTGCAGCTGAAGTTCTGAGGCGGGCGTCGCGGCGGCGGCGGCCGGCGCCGGGCGCGGCCCGGCGCCGCGGCGACGAGCGTCGGCGCGCGAAGTGGACAACACATGAACTACGTGGCGTTCGGGCGCACGGGACTGCGGGTATCGCCGCTTTGCCTCGGCACCATGTCACTGGGCAGCTCGGCCTGGAAGCCGTGGGTGCTGGACGAGCCGGAAGCGCTGCCGATCCTGCGGCACGCCCTGGATCTCGGCATCAACTTCTTCGACATGGCGGACTGGTACTCGCTCGGCCGCAACGAGGAGCTGGTCGCGCGCAGCCTGCTCCGGATGGTCCCGCGCGACCGCCTGGTGCTCGCGACGAAGGTCTTCTACCCGATGAGCGAGGACCCGAACGACCGCGGCCTCTCGCGCAAGCACATCGCCGCCTCGATCGACCGTTCCCTCGCGCGCATGGGCACCGACTACGTCGACCTGTACGTCATCCACGCCTTCGACGCGGCGACCCCGGTCGAGGAGACGATGGCGGCGCTGCACGACACGGTGCGGGCCGGCAAGGTGCGCTATCTCGGCGCATCGACCATGTACGCCTGGCAATTCGCCAAGATGAACCACGTCGCCGAGCGTCACGGCTTCACGCCGTTCGTCAACATGCAGTGCCAGTACAACGTGCTGTATCGCGAGGAGGAGCGCGAGATGCTCCCCTACTGCCGCGACCAGGGCATCGCCGTCACGACCTTCAGCCCGCTCGCGCGCGGCTTCCTCGCGCGTGCGGCCCCGACTGCACGGACCGCCCATGACCCGTACCAGGAGTTCTACGGCGACGAGATCGACCGGGAGATCGCGCAGCGCGTGCGGGAGATTGCGACGCGGCGCGCGACGAGCCCTGCGCACGTCGCGCTGGCGTGGGTTGCCGGCAGCTCCCACGCCAACGTACCGATCGTCGGCGCCGGGAGACCGGCCCACCTCGACGTCGCCGTGGAGGCGCTGGCCCTCGGGCTCGATCGCTCGGCACGCGACTACCTCGAGGCGCCCTATCGCCCGCGCGACGAGATCAACGACCAGCAGCCCACGCGTCGCCCGCGGGCCCTCCACCGCGGCTGAATCCTGGCTACGCGCGCGGGATGCCCGGTCGGCGCGCCGCTAGGCCGCCAGCCACGGGCTGTCCTGGCGGACCTCGATCAGCGTCGGGCGATCGGCACCCAGCGCCGCGCGCACGCACTCGCCCAGGTGCTGCGGGCCCGTCGCCCGCACCGAGTGGCAGCCCAGGCTGGCCGCCAGCGGCAGGAAATCCGGGCTGCGCGGTTCGACGCCGATACGGGGAATCCCGCGGCGGTCCATCTGGTCGACGATCTCCTTGAGGGCGTCGTTGTTCCAGACGATCACAGGCAGGGCGATGCGCGCCTCCGCGGCCGTGGCGAGCTCGTTGATCGTGAACATGATCCCGCCGTCGCCCGCCACGGCGACCACCGGTCGCTGCGGCGCACCGAGCTTGGCGCCGAATGCCATCGGCAGGGCGACGCCGAGGGCGCAGTAGTTGCCCGAGTAGTACCAGCAGCGCTCCTGCTCGACCGGCATCGCGAACGTGCCGGTGTACACCAGCTGCGAGGCATCGCCCATGATGATCGCGTCCGTCGGCAGGGCCGTCCGCAGGATGGCCCAGACGCGGGCGTGCAGGCGCTCGAGGTCGGTCATCCGCGCGGCATTGCGCGCGCGGATGTCGCGCACACGGCTCTCGCCCGGCTCCGACGGCCCAGCGGGCGCCCGGCGCGCGATGGCGCTCGCGAGGTCGCGCAGGGCGGCACGCGCATCCCCCTGGATGGGCACGGCCGCGCCATACACCGAGGTCAGCTCCGCCGGGTCGATGTCGATGCGGATGAGGTCGCCGCGGATCTCGAGCTTCGGCAGGAAGTGATCTCCCGCCGCCACCTCCGAGCCGACCAGCAGCACGACATCCGCGTCCGCGAGCGCCTGCTGGCTGGCCTCCTGCAGGACCGAGCACCCGAGCGACAGCGGGTGGGAGCACGGCAGGATGCCCTTGCCGGCATTGGACGCGAGCACGGGCGCGCCGGTCCGCTCGGCGATGGCCGTCAGTGCGTCGCGCGTCCCGACCGCGCCACCGCCCACGAATATCAGCGGCCGCCGAGCGCGCGCCAGCCGGTCCGCCGCCTCCTCGATCGCCGCCGGATCTGGCATCGGCAGCGACGGCGGGCGCCGCGGCACCCAGCCCCCGGCGACGCTCATCGGCAGCACATCGCGCGGCAGTGACAGGTGGACGGGACGCGGCCGGCCGCCGGCGAAAAGGCCGAAGGCGCGAGCGACGAGTTCCGGCACCTCCTCGGGGTAGCGAACCATGGCGCTGAAGGCCGTGAAACCCGCGGTGACCGCGGCCTGGTCATTGAGCTCGTGGATGGCGCCCCAGCCCTTGCCGTGGGTCGGCGCCGGGCAGGCGCCCGAGAGCACCAGCATCGGCTGGGAATCGCAGTAAGCCTGCGCGATGCCGGTCGAGGCGTTGGTGACGCCGGGACCCGCAATGATCGTGCAGACTCCGGGTTTGCCGGTCGCGCGCGCGTAGCCGTCCGCCATCAGGCTGGCGCCCTGCTCGTTGCGGCACTGCACATGCCGGATGCCGCTGCGCGCGATGCCGCGGTAGAGCTCGAGGGTCATGGTCCCGGCCATGCCGAAGACGGTGTCCACACCGTAGTCGGACAAGAGCTGCATGACGGCCTCGCCGCACGTCACCTGTTCCAAGCGGCCTCCCCGAGCGAAACGCGCGATGAACGCATGCCGGCGCGCACCCCGCCAAAGGCCGCCGACGTTATCACATCCACCCGCGCGAGCCGGCGCGCGGCCCGGCCCCCCGGCGCCGGCGCTGAACTTAGACCCGACGGCCGCGGTCGGAGCATCGTGCAGGGCGACCTGACGCCCGGGACGGTACGCCGCGGAACCGAGGCTGAGGCGGCACGCCGCGGCCGCGCCAGCCTCGCGCAGACGGAGACGACACGCGTGACGACGGATGCTACGGCCCGGCCGGCGGGCGCCTGGCGGACGCTGAGGCGCCTGCTGGTGACGCTGGCCGGGACCGCCATGCTGCTGGCCGGAGTGGCGATGATCGTCCTGCCCGGGCCGGCGATCGTCGCGATTCCGGCGGGGCTGGCGATTCTCGGACTCGAGTACGCCTGGGCTCGGCGCGCGCTACACCGGCTGCAGGCGAAGGCCGCCCGCGCAGCACGCACGCGGTCGGTGACATCCGATTCCGGCGGGCCCGGCTGACGACCGCTGGCCGGCGCCCGGTCTGCAACGGCCCACCGCGCCCCGCATGGAGGCGCTCATCCGGCGACCGCTCGTCGGTCGCGCTGTGCCAGAATCACCTGTCGACCGGTCGGTCGCGGCGGCACACAGGACATGTTCGCGGCTCTCGCACGAAGCGCAACGACGGGCATCCTGGCGGCGGCCCTGGCGGTGCCGGGTGCAGCGGCGGCGTGCTTGAGCGAGGGCAGCCCCATCGACGCGACCGGGACCATCACGCGCGAGGCCTACCCAAGCGCGACCTACGCCGGCGGTCGATCGGCGACGCATCCCGAGGAAGTGGTGTACGTGCTCAACCTCGATGAGGACGTCGAGGTGTGCACACAGGGGCCCCGCCCGGCGCCCCCCGGCACCGTCGAGCGCGTGCGGCGATTCCAGCTGTTTCGCTCCCCCGACCTGTTGCTGCCGCAGGTGCCCGTCGTGTTCGCGCGCGCACATGCCCAGGGGCGGCTGACGGTCGGCCTGACCGGGCCATACCATACGCCCGCCGCCATCGAGGTCCTGCAGTTCCAGACGCTCGGCGACTGGGCACCGCCCGCGGCGGTCATTCGTGCCGCCGTCGTCGCCTACCTGCCGGTCACGATCGCCTTCAAGCACGCATTGCTGGGCGGCCCCGGGTTCATCGAGATCACGAACCACGCCAGCCGGCCGCTTGCCGTGCTGGCGGAAATCTCCGCGCGCTCCGGGGACCATACCGGGCGATGGTCGACGACCATCGCCCCGTCGGCGACGTGGCGCATCGGTGTCAGCGACGGCTGGACGACCGCGGCGGGCGATCGCCTGTTGCTGCGCAATCCCGCCTTCGCGGACGTCGCCGCCGTCGTCCCGTAGTCCGGCATGGCCCGCCCCCCGAGCGCCGGCCCGGCGACGAACGTCGTGATCCGGCGCCGGCACGACGATCCGCGCTCCGCGACCGTGGCGATGGCCGGCCTCAGGGACGTGCGACGGCGCAATGAGGCCGGCGGCGTGTGCGGTCCGTATCCGCGGCCGCTGCTGAGCGCCCGCGTCTGGTGCGACCACGTCACGGCCGACGACGCCTGGCACGTCTGCGAGGCGTCGACCGCACCGCACGAGCTCGAGGTCGTCGTCCTCGAATCGGACAACCCGCCGGCCGTGATCGAGCGGGTCGCCGCCCGGATGCAGGCGCGCGGATGAGCCGCCCGTGCCGGGCGCGGCGGCGCAGGACTCACTTGCGCCCGCGCACTCGCGACCCACAGCGCCGCGGCGAAGCAAGCACTACCCGAGGAACCTGACGATGCCGGACACCCCCTATCCGATCGACGGCGGATGCGATTGCCGCGGCCTGCGATACCGCCTGACGAGCGCCCCGCTCTTCGTCCACTGCTGCCACTGCCGCTGGTGCCAGCGCGAGACCGGCGCGTCCTTCGCACTCAACGCGCTGATCGAGACGAGCCGCGTGACGGTGCTCGCGGGCGAACCGCTGGCCGTGGACACGCCCTCGCACAGCGGGCGGGGCCAGCGCATCCTGCGCTGCCCCCGCTGCCACGTCGCGGTCTGGAGCCACTACGCGGGCGCCGGTGACCGGATCAGCTTCATCCGCGTCGGGACCCTGGACGATCCCGACCGCCTGCGGCCGGATATCCACATTTACACGTCGACGAAGCAGCCATGGATCGTGCTGCCGCCGTCGGTGCCGGCCGTCCCCGAGTACTACGACCGCAATGTCCACTGGCCCGCCGAGAGCCTGCGGCGGCGCGCAGCGCTCCTGGGCTGAGGCGGCCGGAGCGCTCCCGCCGCTCGGCGGCTCGCGGCGCCGGCCGGGAACCGCTAGCATGCGCAGCCGGCGCGACGCCGCGCCGCAAAAGCCCGGGGAAACCGACCATGACACTCCGCCTCGTGATCCTCATCGCCAGCGCCGCGCCGGTGCTCGCGCTCGCCGACCCCGCGCCCGTCGCGCTGCAGTGCGGTCGCCTGTTCGACTCCGCCGCCGGCACCCTGCAAGGTCCCACGACCGTGATCGTCGAGGGCAATCGCATCAAGGAGGTGGCGAAGGGGGCGGTCGCGCCGGCCGGCGCCACGGTGGTCGACCTCGGGCACGCGACGTGCCTGCCCGGCCTGATCGACATGCACACGCACCTGACGATGGAGATCACGCCGGCGTTCTACGCCGAGCGCACGCGGCTCAACACGGCCGACTATGCCTACCGGTCGGTCGTGTACGCGCGTCGCACGCTGCTCGCCGGGTTCACCACCGTGCGCAATCTCGGCGACATCGGCAACCAGGACAGCGTGGCGCTGCGCAACGCGATCAATGCCGGCCTGCTCGCCGGCCCGCGGATCTTCACCGCCGGCCACCCGATCGGCTCGACCGGCGGCCACGGCGACCCGACCAACGGGCTCAACCATGAGTTCGCCGGCGACCCGGGCGTCGCCGACGGCATCGTCAACAGCCCGGAGGACGCCGCCAAGGCCGTGCGCCTGCACTACAAGGCGGGCGACGACGTCATCAAGATCATGCCGTCGGGCGGCGTCATGGACGAGAGCACAAGCGGTGACAACCCGCAGCTCACGCTCGAGGAGATCCGCGCGCTGGTCAGCACCGCGCGCGACTACGGCTTCACGGTGGCGGCGCACGCGCACGGCGCCGAGGCGATCCGCCGGGCCGTTGTCGGCGGTGTCGACTCGATCGAGCACGGCACGTTCCTCAACGACGAGGACATGAAGCTGATGAAGGAGCACGGCACCTGGTACGTGCCGACGATCAGCGCCGGCGCGTGGGTCGCCGAGAACGCCGCCAAGCCCGGCTACTATCCCCCGGCCGTGGCCGCCAAGGCCCAGGCGATCGGCCCGCAGATCCTCGCGACGGCCGGGCGCGCCTATCGTGCCGGCGTCAAGATCGCCTTCGGCACCGACGCGGGTGTCTACCCGCACGGGCGCAACGCGCATGAGTTCGAGCTGATGACGCAGGCGGGGATCCCGCCGCTCTACTCCCTGCAGGCGGCGACGATCCGCGCGGCGGAGCTCCTGCGTCGCGACAAGGACCTCGGCAGCCTCGCCCCCGGCAAGCTCGCGGACGTGGTCGCGGTCCCGGGCAATCCCGTCGAGGACATCGGCACGATGCTGCGGGTCGAGTTCGTCATGAAGGACGGCGCGATCTACAAGCGCGACGGCAAGGCCACGAGCCGAGTCGCCGACTGAGCGGTCGCCGGGGGGCGGCGGTCCGTGCCGCCGCCCGCCGGCACCGGCGCCGGGAGCGCCTCCATCACCGGCCCCCTCGACATCGATCCCCGGACGCTCGAGCGCTGGCGCGCCGAGACGCCGGGCGTCCGCCAGCGCGTGCACCTCAACAACGCCGGGGCCGGCCTGATGCCGGATCCGGTGGTGGCGGCCATCACCGGGCACCTCGAGCGCGAGGCGCAGATCGGCGGCTACGAGAGTGCCGAGGAGGCCGCTGCCGAGGTCGGCCACGCGTACGAAGCGGTCGCGGCGCTGCTGGGGACGCAGGCGCGCAACGTCGCGCTCGTCGAGAACGCCACGGTCGGCTTCGCGCAGGCGCTGTCGGCGTTCGACCTGCGCCCGGGCGACGAGATCGTCACGAGCCGCAACGACTACATCTCCAACCAGCTCGCCTACCTGTCGCTCGCGCGACGCGTCGGTGCCGTCATCCGCCGCGCCGACGACCTGCCGGAGGGTGGCGTCGACCCCGACTCGGTGCGCGAGCTGCTGCGCAGCCCGCGCGCCCGGCTGCTCGCGATCACCTGGGTCCCGACCAACTCCGGACTGATCCAGCCGGTGGAGGCGCTCGGCGGCCTGGCGGAGGAAGCGGGCGTGCCTTACCTCGTCGACGCCTGCCAGGCCGCCGGCCAGCTGCCGATCGACGTCGCGCGACTGCGCTGCGACTTCCTGTCGGCGACCGCGCGCAAGTTCCTGCGCGGCCCGCGTGGCATCGGCTTCCTGTACGTCTCGGAGCGGGCCCTGGCGCGCGGCGACTTCCCGCTGCACCTCGACATGCGCGGCGGGCAGTGGCTGGCGCCGGACTCCTTCGCCCTCGCGCCGGACGCCCGGCGCTTCGAGAACTGGGAGTTCGCGTACGCGCTGGTGCTCGGGCTCGGGGCGGCGGCGCGCTACGCGGCCGGCGTCGGCATCGACATCGCGGGTGCCCGGGCCCGCGCGCTCGCGGCACGACTGCGCACCGCGCTCACCGGCCTCCCGGGCGTGCGCGTGCTCGACCACGGCCGGGAGCTGGCCGCCATCGTCACCGCCGAGGTCGCCGGATGGCCGGCGCCGCAGCTCGTCGCCGCCCTGCGCGCGCGCGGCATCAACACCTCGGCCGCGGCGCGCGACACCGCCGTCATCGACATGGACGCGAAGCGGGCGGCGACGGCGCTGCGCCTCTCGCCGAGCTACTACAACACGGCGGCCGAGGTCGATGCGGCCGTCGACGCGCTGCGCTCCATCAGTGGCTAGTCCCGGCCGCGGCGAGGTCCGCCGCACCCCGTATCCCGCGGCGGTGCACAGGTTTATCCACAGAATCTGTGGATAAGCCCGGCGTGGGCGAGCAGCGCGCCCCGCCCGGCGGCTCCGGGCGCAGGCGGCTGGCGCCGGGTCCCGCGGGCGCGCGCCGCGGCGGCGATGCCTAGATGAGGCCCTCTTC
>JAFEDP010000103.1 GCA_018241545.1 Pseudomonadota bacterium | reverse complement strand
CACGGCGCGGTGCAGACGCTCGCGGCCCAGGCACTCGCCGGCGGACGGGCGCCGGCGGCACGCGAGTTCGGCGTGGCGCTCGGCCGCGCGCTGGGACTTGCTGATGCGCTCGCCGCACCCGGCCGGCCGCTGCTGGCGGGCTTCGACGTGGCCCGCCTCGCGCACGAGGCGCGCGCGGTCGTCGGGCACACCACCGAGGCGACCGGCAGCGCGCACGGCTCCGTGCGCGCCTCGCTGGTGCTCGCGCGCCTTGACTCACTCGGCGGCGCGTCTCCGTCGGAGCCGTCTGCGCTCACGCTGCTGTGGCGCGCCTGGCGCACGGCTCGCGCAACCGCGCGTCGCCGCCCGGAATCGCAGCAGTAGCCCGCCGCTCTACACACTTGTATGCGCAGGAACCGGCGCCCGGCACCAGTGGCCACGGGTCGCGGTACGAGGCCTGCCTCGGCGATGCCCCGACGGCTCAGGTCGAGGTGACGAAGGCGCAGCGGCGAGGCGCGCTGCCGGATCGAGGCCCACGCCCGCGCGTCACGCGCCGGCCGTCGCGATCCGTCGCACCGCCGCGGCCGCGCGGTCGTCGCAGTCGCGCGCGCAGTCGGTCCGGTCTGCGCAGCCGTCCTGCAGAACGTCGGTGCGGCTGGGGCGGGAAGATCTGGATCCGGTGTCGGCGTACCCGAGAACGGCCCGCGGCCGCCACGCAGCGCCGTGCCAGGCGGCGCATGCGACGCCGAACAGCAGCCACGTCGGACGGCGTTCGCGGATAGCCACCGTCGGACGGCCTGCCGAGCCGGTGTCAGCCGGCCGAGGGCGGGGTCGGCGGCCCGTGCCCGCGCCGCTGGGGCGCCCTCAGCTGCGCGCACGGCGTGCAGGTGATCAACGCCGCGTGGCGCGTCGAACTAAAACTCGAAGTGCACGCCCGCGGCGAGCAGCGACAGCGTACCGCTCGCCGAACCCACCAGGCGCGAGGATCCGACGAGCGGGTAGGCGTGGTAGCCGGCGAGCAGCGAGGTGTGCTCGCTGAGGCGCAGTTCGAGGTCGGCGCCGAGTGCGGCACCGAGGTGCTTCGAATTGACGGGGTTCTGCTGCCCCGCCGGCAGCGCCGAGCCCGACACCGTCGACAGGGTGGTCCGCAGACCGGTGACGGCCGCGCCGACCTGCACGTCGAGGCGCGCGTACTGCGCGAACGGCCACTTGGCGACGAGGTCCGTCTCGATGGCATTGAAATCGGTCTGCGCCTCGAGCTGATCGCCCGCCGCATAGGCCGCGCGCCGGTCGAAGGTACCGATGTGCGCGATGCCAGCCTCGAATGCCACGTAGGTGGCGAACTGATAGCCGCCGGTGATCCGGTAGCCGGCATGGTGGATCGTCGGTTCCGAACCGGAGCGTGACCCGGCGACGACGTCGGTCGCCACCGCGCCGAGCGGGGCCGAGCCCTCGCCCACGAGCAGCGAGAGACTGCCGCGGCCCTCGGACACCACCTGCGCGTGCACGACTCCGGTGAGCGCACCGAGCGCCACCAGAGCGAGCACGCGCACGAGCGCGAACCGCGACCTCGCCGCCATCGGCTTCTCCTTCCCATCGTGCTGCAGCCGGAGCACCCGGCGATGATGCCACGCGTGCGTCAGCGCCGCGCGCCCGGGCCGCGAGGCGCAGGCCGGCTGGCGGCCACCGGGGCGACAGGTGATACTTCGCGCCCGTCGCCGCGAGCCCGAGCCGATGCCCGTCCCGATCGAAACACACCGCTACGTGGCGCCCGCGAACCTGCTCGCCGGGCGCGTGATCCTGATCACCGGCGCCGGCAGCGGCGTCGGCCGTGCGCTCGCCCGCGACTGCGCCGCGCTCGGCGCGACCGTGGCGCTGCTCGGCCGGCGCGAGAAGCCGCTCGAGCGCGTCTACGACGAGATCGTCGCCGCCGGGGGGCCGAAGCCCGCGCTGCTGCCGTTCGACCTCGAGAACGCGCTGGCGGCGAACTACGACGCGCTGCACGAGGTGCTGGCGCGCGAGTTCGGGCGGCTCGACGGCCTCGTGCACTGCGCCGCGATCCTCGGCACGCGCGCACCGATCCTGCACTTCGACGTGCCGACCTGGTGCCGCGTGCTGCAGGTGAACCTGACCGCGGCGTTCGCGCTGACGCAGGCGTGCCTGCCGCTGCTCGAGGCGAGCGCGGACGCCTCGCTCGTGTTCACGACCAGCAGCGTCGGCCACCGCGGCAAGGCCTACTGGGGCGCGTACGCGGTCTCGAAGTTCGGCGTCGAGGGCCTCGCGCAGGTGCTCGCGCACGAGTACGAGGACCGTCCGAAGCTGCGCGTGAACCTCGTGAACCCGGGGCCGGTGCGCACCGACCTGCGCGCCCTCGCCTACCCGGCCGAGGACGCGACGCGCCTCGCCGGTCCCGAGGCGGTCACCGCGACCTACCTCTACCTCTTGGGCCCGGACGCCGCGGGGGTCTCGGGCCAGCGCTTCGAGTGCCAGCCTTGAGCCGGCGCGCGCGCTCGCTCGGCGTCGCGAGCCCGACCGCCGCGTAGAGCGCATCGCGCTCCTGGCCCGCGAGCTCGCGGTGGCGGCCGCGCGAGACGGTGCGGTCGAGCAGCACCGGCCCGAAGCGCACCCGGAGCACGCGGCTGACCTCGAGGCCGGCCTCGGCGAGCAGCGCCCTGAGCTCGCGCCCGTGGGCGCGGCGCACCTCGAACTCGAACCAGCGGTTGCGGCCCTCGCCGCCCGCCGCCGTGACCTTGACGATCTCGAACGGCACCGGCGCGGCCGCGGCACGCGCCGGCAGCTCCGCCATGCGCTCCTCGGTCGGCTCGCCGCCGACGCGCACCGCGTAGACCTGGGCGAGCTCGGCGCTCGCGCGGCTCGCCGCCGCGCGCAGCCCGCCGTCGGTCGTGAACACCTCGAGCCCGCCGTCGGCCGGCGCGAGCGGCGCGAGCGGCAGCCAGCGCCGGCCGCGCACCGCGGGCAGGCGGTCGTAGCTGGTCCGCTCGCCGGCCTCCTCCGGTGCCGCGGTCGCGGCCTTGAGGGCCTCGCCGGGCGGGCGGTGGTAGATCAGCACCAGGTTCTCGGGCGCGGCCTTCTCGAGCCGCAGGCGCCGCCCGTCCACCGCGATGCGGTCGCCCTCCTCGACGCGCTGGCCGAGCACGGCCGGCTCGCCGTTGACGGTCACGCGCCCGGCGCGGATCCACGACTCGGCGTCGCGGCGCGAGGCGACGCCCGCCGCCGCGAGCACCTTCTGCAGGCGCTCGGCCATGAGATCAGTCGCCGGCGGCCGCGGACGGCGAGTCGGCGGCCGGCGGCTCCTGCACCTCGCTCGCCTCCGGCGCGCTCGTGCCGGCGTCGAACTCGAGCTGCACGCCGAGCGTCTCGATGTCCTTGAGCTGGGCGAGCGTCGGCAGGTCGTCGAGCGTCTTCAGGCCGAAGTAGTCGAGGAACTCGCGCGTGGTCGCGAGCAGCTCGGGCCGGCCCGGCACCTCGCGGTGGCCGATCACCCGCACCCAGCCGCGCTCGATGACGGTGCGGATGATGTTGGGGTTCACGGCGACGCCGCGGATGTCCTCGATCTCGCCGCGCGTGATCGGCTGGCGGTAGGCGATGAGCGCGAGGGTCTCGAGCAGCGCGCGCGAGTACTTGGCCGGGCGCTCCTGCCACAGGCGCGACACGGGCTGGGCGAGCTCGGCGCGCACCTCGATGCGCCAGCCGCTCGCGACCTCCCGCAGCGCCACGCCGCGGCCCTCGTAGCCGGCGGCGAGCTCGGCGAGCGCGGCGTCGATGGCCTCCGCCGCCGGCCGCTCGAACTCGTCGAACAGCTCGCGCAGCTCCGCCGCGCTCACCGGGCGGCCGGCGGCGAGCAGCGCCGCCTCGATCACGTTCCTGACGGTGGTGTCGTTCATCGCGTCTCCGAATCGGCGGGGGCGGTCGCCGCCACGTCGTCGTTGGCGGCGGCCACGGCGGCGCGCGGCGTGCTCGCGCGCACGTGCAGCGGGGCGTAGGTGTCGGCCTGCACGACCTCGAGCAGGCCCTCGCGCAGGAGCTCCAGCAGCGCCACGAAGGTCACCGTGACGCCCATGCGGCCCTCCTCGACGCGGAACAGGCGCGCGAAGTCCACGAGCTCGCTGCCCTGCAGCGCCTCGATGATCTGGCTCATGCGCTGGCGCACCGACAGGCGCTCGCGCTGCACGTGGTGGTGCGCGAACATCGCGGCGCGCTGGATCACGTCCTTGAACGCGAGCAGCATCTCCTTGAGCGTGACGTCGGGCAGGAGCGGCGCCACGTGGCGCTCCACGAGCTCGGCCTTGCCGGCCCAGACGTCGCGCTCGAGGCGCGGCAGCCGGTCGAGGTCCTCGGCGGCGCGCTTGAAGCGCTCGTACTCCTGCAGCCGGCGCACGAGCTCGGCGCGCGGGTCGTCCTCCTCGGCCGCCTCGCTCGCCGGCCGCGGCAGCAGCATGCGCGACTTGATCTCGGCGAGCATCGCCGCCATCAGCAGGTACTCGCCGGCGAGCTCGAGCTCGAGCTCGCGCATCAGGTCGATGTACTCGAGGTACTGGCGCGTGATCTCGGCGATCGGGATGTCGAGGACGTCGAGGTTCTGGCGGCGGATCAGGTACAGGAGCAGGTCGAGCGGCCCCTCGAAGGCCTCGAGGAACACCTTGAGGGCCTGCGGCGGGATGTACAGGTCCTTCGGCGGCTCGGTCACCGGCTCGCCGTCGACGATCGCGAACGGCATCTCGTGCTGCTGCGGGCCGGTCTCGGCCGGCGGGACGGTGGCGTTCATCGGTAGCCGAGCCCCATGGCCGCGCGCACTTCCTGCATGGTCGCGCGCGCCGCCTCGCGCGCCTTCTCGGTGCCCTCGGCGATGATGCCGCGCACCGCGTCGCGGTTGTCCTCGTACTCCTTGGCACGCGCGCGGATCGCCTCGATCTCGGCGACCACCGCGTCGATCAGCGGCTTCTTGCACTCGAGGCAGCCGATGCCGGCGCTGCGGCAGCCGGCGGCGGCCCAGGCCTGCGTCTCGGCCGAGGAGTACACGCGGTGCAGGTCGAACACCGGGCACTTGTCCGGGTCGCCGGGGTCCGAGCGGCGCACGCGCGCGGGGTCCGTCTGCATGGTCTTGAGCTTCTTGGCGACCTCGGCCGGGTCCTCGCGCAGCCCGATCGTGTTGCCGTAGGACTTCGACATCTTGCGGCCGTCGAGCCCCGGCACCTTGGGCGTCTTCGTCAAGAGCACGTCCGGCTCGGTCAGGATCGAGCGCCCGGTGCCCTCGAGGTAGCCCTGCAGCCGCTCGCGGTCGGCGACCGTGAGGCGCGCGTTGCCGGCGAGCAGCGCGCGCGCCTTCTCGAGCGCGGCGGCATCGCCGCTCGTCTGGTAGGCCTTGCGCAGCTCCTGGTAGAGCGCCGCGTTCTTGGCGCCGAGGCGCTTGACGGCCTTGGCGGCCTTGTCCTCGAAGTCCGGCTCGCGCCCGTACAGGTGGTTGAAGCGCCGCGCCACCTCACGCGTGATCTCGACGTGCGCGATCTGGTCCTCGCCCACCGGCACGTACTTCGGCCGGTAGATCAGGATGTCGGCGCTCTGCAGCAGCGGATAGCCCAGGAAGCCGTAGGTCGCGAGGTCCTTCTCCTTGAGCTGCTCCTGCTGGTCCTTGTAGCTCGGCACGCGCTCGAGCCAGCCGAGCGGCGTAATCATCGACAGCAGCAGGTGCAGCTCCGCGTGCTCGGGCACCTTTGACTGGATGAAGAGCGTGCAGGCCGACGGGTTGAGGCCCGCGCCCAGCCAGTCGATCACCATCTGCCAGGTGTTCTCCTCGAGCGCCGTGGTGTCCTCGTAGCCGGTGGTGAGCGCGTGCCAGTCGGCGACGAAGAAGTAGCACTCGTACTGGTACTGCAGGTCGACCCAGTTGCGCAGCGCGCCGTGGTAGTTGCCGAGGTGCAGCTGGCCGGTCGGGCGCATGCCGGAGAGCACGCGGGGGTTCGGGGCGGTCGTGGACAACGTCGCTACGCTCCAGGCGGGGTCAGGACAGGAACCGCTCGATCAGGCTCATCAGCGCGTTCGCCGGCGGCCCGATCAGGGCATCGAGGATGTGCAGGCGCGAATTGAGCATCAGCAGGCCGATCACGATCCAGAGCCCGTACGGCTCGAGCCGCGCGACCGCGCGCGCCGGCGCCATCGGCAGCACGCCCACCAGCACCCGCCCGCCGTCGAGCGGCGGCACCGGGATCATGTTGAAGACCGCGAGCACGATGTTGAAGGCGATGCCGACCTGCGCCATGCCGCCGAGCCAGTCGCGCACGTCGCCCGCGCCGAGCAGCCCGGAGGCCGCGAGCTTGAGCACCAGCGTCCAGCCGAAGGCCATCGCGACGTTGGCCGCGGGGCCCGCCGCCGCGACCCAGGCCATGTCGGCCTTCGGGTGGCGCAGGCGGCGGAAGTCGACCGGCACGGGCTTGGCCCAGCCGAACAGGAACGGCGAGTGCAGCACGAGCAGCAGCACCGGCATCAGCACCGTGCCGACGAGGTCGATGTGCTTGAGCGGGTTCAGCGACAGCCGGCCCTGGGCCTTGGCCGTGGTGTCACCGAAGAGCAGCGCGGCCCGCCCGTGCGCCACCTCGTGCAGGGTGATCGCGAGCAGCACCGGGATCGCCATGATCGAAATCGCTCGCGGAAGTAGGTCTAAGTCCATTGATTGAAAGGGAATCCCCTGGGTCCGGCGCGTGGATGGTGGCGTTTGTACCGGGCGCTGTATCGCGCGGCCCGCGCCGGCCACGCGGATTATACCGGTCGCCTCAGGCGGCCGTGGCGCCGAGGCGCGCCGGGTCGCCCTTGCCGACGCGCACGATCACCGGCGCGCCGCCCGCCAGGTCGACGACGGTGGTCGGCTCGAGCCCGCAGTTGCCGCCGTCGAGCACGACCTCGACCTCGTGCTTGAGGCGCGCGTGGATCTCGGCGGCGTCGGTGAGCGGATACGGGTCGCCCGGCAGGTGCAGCGTCGAGCTCATCAGGGGCTCGCCGAGCTCTCCGAGCAGCAGCAGCGGCACCGGGTGGTCCGGCACGCGGATGCCGATGGTGCGTCGCTTGGGGTTCTGCAGCCGCCGCGGCACCTCGCGGGTGGCCTCGAGCAGGAACGTATAGGGGCCGGGCGTCACCGCCCGGATCAGGCGGTACTGCCAGTTCTCGACCCGGGCGTAGCGGGCGATCTCCGACAGGTCGCGGCACACGAGCGTGAAGTGGTGGTGCTTGTCGGTCTGGCGGATGCGGGCGATGCGCTCCATCGCGCCCTTGTCGCCGATGGCGCAGCCGAGCGCGTAGCACGAGTCGGTCGGGTAGGCGATGACGCCGCCGCCGCGCACGGCCTCGACCGCCTTGCGGACGAGGCGGACCTGCGGGTTCTTGGGGTGCAGTTCGAGGAGCTGGCTCATCGGGGCGGCGCTGTGGCGATGGGGGGGCTTTCCGCTATGATAGCCGGCCCTTCGAGGCCGCCCCGAGCGGACATGCAGGCGATCACCGATTTTCTCCCCGTCGTCGCGTTCTTCGTGGCGTACAAGCTCTGGGACGTCTACGTGGCGACGGCCGTGCTGATCGGCGCGACCGGGGTCCAGGTGCTGATCCAGTGGCTGCGGCACCGCACGGTGAGCCGCATGGCCCTGTACTCCGCGGCGCTGGTGCTGTTGTTCGGCGGCGTCACCCTCTACTTCCACAACGAGCTCGTGCTGATGTGGATGCCGACGGTGCTGTACCTGACGCTGGCCGCGGCGTTCCTGATCTCCGGGCTGCGCGGCCCGTCGATCGTCGAGCAGCTGCTCGGCAAGGAGCTCAAGGCCGACGCCCGCACCTGGCGGCTGGCCAACTGGCAGTGGATCGTCTTCTGGGTGGTGCTCGCCCTCGTCAACCTCGCCTTCGTCTACCGGCTCGGGCTCGACGCCTGGGCGCACTGGAAGCTCGCCAAGGTCGGCGTGATCTTTGCCTTCGCGCTCGGCCAGGGCGTGTGGCTGACCGGGCGCGCCGAGCACGTCGGAGGGGCGTCCTGATGCTGTACGTGATCCTCGGCCGCGACGCGCCCGGCTCGCTCGCCAAGCGCCGCGCGGCGCGCCCGGCCCACCTCGAGCGCCTGCAGGCGCTCGTCGCCGACGGGCGGCTGCTGCTCGCCGGGCCGCTGCCGGCGGTCGATGCGCCGGACCCGGGGCCGGCGGGCTTCACCGGCAGCCTGATCGTCGCCGAGTTCGAGTCGCAGGCCGCGGCGCGCGCCTGGGCCGAGGCCGACCCCTATGTGACAGAAGGCGTGTTCGAGCGCGTCGAGGTGCTGCCCTACCTCAAGGTGCTACCATGACGCGGCGCGTCGCGCGGATCGAGCAGCTGCTGACCGCGGCGCTCGCGCCGCTGCATCTGGAGGTCATCGACGACAGCGCCAAGCACGCCGGGCATGCCGGCGCCCGGGACGGCGCCGGGCACTTTCGGGTGCGCGTGCTGTCGGAGAAGTTTCGCGGGCTGCCCGTCCTCGCCCGCCACCGGCTGGTGTACGAGGCTCTGAGGCCCCTGATTCCCCACGAAATCCACGCGGTCGGCATCGAGGCCGACGCCCCCGGCGAGCGCGCCTCGCCTCCTGACTTCATCGACACGTGAGGTTCCGCATGACGACTCGACTCTGGATCCCGGCGCTCGCGACCGTGGCGGCGCTCGGACTCGCGGCCTGCAACAAGGGCGGCCAGACGGCCCCCGCCGCGTCGGCCAAGCCGCCCGTGGCCACGATCAACGGCCAGCCGATCTCGGCCGAGGCCTTCGCGGTGTTCACCGAGGCGCAGCTCAACAAGAAGCCCGAGGACGTCGCGCCCGAGCAGCGCAAGAAGCTGCTCGAGAGCATGGAGGACCTCTACGCGGTGGCGCAGGAGGCCGAGAAGCAGAACGTCGCCAGCGACCCCGACGTCGCCGCGCGCATCGAGCTCGGCCGCCTCAACACGCTCGCCTCGGCGGCGATCCAGAAGTTCATCAAGGACAAGCAGGCCACCGAGGCCGACCTCAAGGCCGAGTACGACCGCCAGATCGGCCAGATGCCGAAGGCCGAGTACCACGCCTCGCACATCCTCGTGAAGGAGGAGGCGCAGGCCAAGGACGTGATCGCCCAGCTCGGCAAGGGCGCCAAGTTCGACGCGCTCGCCAAGAAGCTGTCGGCGGACCCGGGCTCGGCCTCCAAGGGCGGTGACCTCGGCTGGTTCACGCCGGAGAAGATGGTGCCGCCGTTCTCGGCCGCCGTCGCCAAGCTCTCGAAGGGCGAGTACACGAAGGAGCCGGTGCAGACGCAGTTCGGCTGGCACGTGATCCGCCTCGAGGACAGCCGCCCGATCACCCCGCCGCCCTTCGAGCAGGTGAAGGACCGCCTCGGCGGCCTCGTGCAGCAGCATCAGGCGCGCGAGTACATCGAGGGCCTGCGCAAGGTCGCGAAGATCGAGGAGACCCC
>JAFEDP010000102.1 GCA_018241545.1 Pseudomonadota bacterium | reverse complement strand
CGGACTGCGCCGCGGGACGTCGTGCCGGGCCCGTCCGCGGGCCCGGCACGGCCCGCTCCCGTCGGCGTGCGCGCGGGATCCGCATGGCGGGCCTGTCACTCAAACTGGTCGTCGGCCTCGGCAATCCGGGGCCCGAGCACGCCGAGACCCGTCACAACGCGGGCTTCTGGTGCGTGGATCGCATTGCGGCGGCGGCGGGCGGCAGCCTGCGTCCCCACGCCCGCTACCACGGCGACGTCGGGCGGATCGCGCTCGAGGGGCGCGAGCTGTGGCTGCTGAAGCCGACGACGTACATGAACCGCAGCGGGCTCGCGGTCCGGTCGCTCACCGAATACCTGCACATCCCGCCGGCGGAGACGCTGGTGGTCCACGACGAGCTGGACCTGCCGGTCGGCGCGGTGCGGCTCAAGCTCGGCGGCGGTGCCGGCGGGCACAACGGCGTGCGTGACGTCATCACGCAGATCGGCGACGGCTTCTGGCGCCTGCGGATCGGGATCGGTCATCCCGGCACGCGTCAGGAGGTCATCGACTACGTGCTGCGGCGCGCGCCCGCCGAGGAACAGACGCTGCTCGAGGCGGCGGTGCGCGAGGGTGCGGAAGCGCTGCCGCGGCTGCTGACGGACGGCGCCGACAAGGTCATGAACGGGCTGCACCGGCGCGCGCCGGGGCCCTAGGGAGCGATCGGTGGGGATCAAGTGCGGCATCGTGGGGCTCCCGAACGTCGGCAAGTCGACGCTCTTCAACGCGCTGACGCGGGCGCAGATCCCGGCGGAGAACTATCCGTTCTGCACGATCGACCCGAACGTCGGCGTCGTGCCGGTTCCCGATCCCCGGCTGCAGGCGCTGTGGCAGGTCGCGCGCTCCGAGAAGATCCTGCCGACCACGGTCGAGTTCGTCGACATCGCCGGCATCGTCGCTGGTGCCTCGCAGGGCGAGGGGCTCGGCAACAAGTTCCTGGCGCACATCCGCGAGGTCGACGCGATCGCGCACGTCGTGCGCTGCTTCGAGCATCCCGACATCGTCCACGTGGCCGGCCGCGTCAGCCCGCTGGATGACATCGGCACGATCAATACGGAGCTCGCGCTCGCCGACCTCGACACCGCCGAGAAGGGGCTGCAGCGCGCCGAGAAGGCCGCCAAGGCCCAGGACAAGGACGCCATCCGGGCGCGCGACGTGATCCGGCGCGTGCGCGACGCGCTCAACGAGGGCCGGCCGGCGCGCGCGCTCGGCCTCGACGAGGCCGAGCGCGCCATCGTGCGCGAGTTGCAGCTGCTGACGATGAAGCCGGTGTTGTACGTCGCCAACGTCGACGAGCACGGCTTCCACGACAACCCCCGCCTGCAGGCAGTCGAGGCGCTGGCCGCCGCCGAGGGCTCGCAGGTGGTCGCCGTGTGCGCCGCCATCGAGGCGGAGATCGCGCAGCTCGAGGAGGCCGACCGGGCGGAGTTCCTCAAGGAACTCGGGCTCGAGGAGCCCGGTCTGAACCGGGTGATCCGCGCCGCCTACACGCTGCTGGGACTGCAGACCTACTTCACCGTCGGTCCCAAGGAGACGCGTGCCTGGACGGTCCGGCGCGGCGCGACCGCCCCGCAGGCCGCGGGCGTGATCCACACCGACTTCGAGCGCGGCTTCATCCGTGCCGAGGTCATCGGCTACGACGACTACGTCGCCTGCCGCGGCGAGGCTGGCGCGCGCGAGGCCGGCAAGCTGCGCCTCGAGGGCAAGGAGTACCTGGTCCGCGAGGGCGACGTGATGCACTTTAGGTTCAACGTCTGAGTCGGCGGGGCGCTATGCTGCAGCCTGTGCGCGAGCCGGGACGGAAACGAGGATTGCCCGTGAAGCATGCTCTGTGGATTCGTGCCGTCGCGTTCGCCGCGCTTGCCCTGCTCGCCGCCTGCGGCCATGGCGGCAACGGCCCCGCGACGGTCGGCGTCGGCATCGGCGTCGCGCTGACCGCGCCGTCGGGGACCACGATCGTGGCGCAGGGCGGCACGATCGAGATCGACGCCACGGTCAGCAACGACCCCTCGAACGCGGGCGTCAGCTGGACGCTCTCCGGGAGCGGCACGAGCTACGGCAGCCTCACGACCCAGACGAACGCCAAAGCGGTGTACCAGGCGCCCAACGGCGTGGTCGGCTCGATCTTCGTGACGCTGACGGCGACCTCGCTGGCCGACACGACGAAGGCGTCGGCCGTGACGATCACCATCAACGGCACGCCGCAGATCCTGCAGCCGACGCTGTTCCCGGCGCACCAGAACATCGCCTACGGCACCTACATCAGCGTCGCCGGCGGTACCGCGCCCTACACCTGGTCGGTCTCGGCAGGCACGCTGCCGGCGGGCCTGGCGCTCAGCGGCACCAACGCGGCCACGACCGCGATCACCGGCACGCCCAGCACGCTCGGCAGCTCCACCTTCACGCTGCTCGTCACCGACAGCGCCGGGCTCACCGCGCAGATACAGCTGACGATCACGGTGGTGGAGCAGACGGCCTGTCTCTTGACGGGCCAGTACGCCTACCTGCTGACCGGCTTCTACCAGGGCAAGCCGGTGACGCGCGCCGGCAGCGTCAACGTGTCGACGACGGGCTCGGTGACGGGCGTGCACGACTACAAGGACGCGACCAACGTCCGCCCGAACACCGTGCTCACGGGCGGCGCGTGCCTGATCTCGGCCTCCAACTACGGCAAGCTGCAGATCAGCTCGAACGCCAGCGGCAACGAGAGCTTCGACTACGTGATCCGGGCGACGCTGCAGGGTGGCCACCTGCAGCAGAACGACGGCACGACCGTCCTCGAGGCGGGCGAGTTCTATCAGCAGGACACGACCGCCTTCAACCTCGCGGCGCTGGCCGGCGACTGGGTGTTCGGCGCGGTCGGCGCCGACGGCAGCGGCGCGCGGCTCGCGGTTGCCGGCCGGATCACGCTCGATGGCAGCGGCAACGTGCAGGCGGGCTCGGTCGGCGACACCACCGGTGCCGCGCCGGTCACCAATGCGGCGGTCGCCGGCACGCTGACCGCGCCGGACGCCAATGGCCGCGGCACGGCCGCGCTCACCGTCGGCGCGCAGGCGCTGCCGATCGCCTTCTACGTCGTCGACCAGAACACGCTGCTGATCGTCACCAGCGACACGTCCGCCACCACGCCGCGTGTGGCGGGGCGCATGACGCGCCAGACCGGTGCCGGTACGCTCGACAGCACCGTGTTCGCGACCGGATCCTCGGTCCTGAGCCTGTGGGGCTCGTCGCTGGTCTCCGGCGTCGCGTCGGCGACGATGTCCGTCGGCCGCCTGTACGGCGCCGCGGCGACCGCGGGCTCGGCGAGCGGCACGCTCAGCCTCGACCTCGACGTCGCCGACCGCGGGGCGCAAAGCGTCAATTCGACCTATTCCGGAGCCCCGTACACGCTCGCCGCCAACGGCCGCGGCACGCTGAGCTTCGGCAGCGGTTCCGCGCAGCGCGCCTGGGTCGTGTACTCCGACGGCGCCGGCGGCGGCTACGTGGTCGAGCCGGGCAGCGCGGTCGGCAACTTCGGCATCTTCGAAGCCCAGGCGGCCGGTCCCTACAGCGACTTCTCGACGGCCTACTACGTCGGCGGAACGCTGTTCGCGGGAGCGACCTCGCCGATCTCGCAGGTTCCGCAGCTGGTGTTCTCGGCCGGAACGATCGGCGGCGACCTGTCCGGCAGCTACGCGATCGATCCCACCACCGGCCGCATGGTCGCCGGCGTGACGCGCACGATCTTCGGCGGCAGCGACCTCGTGATCTACATCGTCTCGCAGGACAAGCTGGTGATGATGGGGGACAGCCTCAACATCTCCAACAGCCAGATCGCCTGGCTCGAGCACTACTGAGTGCCGCGCCTTGACGAGCCGGCCCCCCGTGCACAGAATTCGCGTCCCTTCGGCGGCCGTGCAAACGGCCTCGCGTGGCTAGGTAGCTCAGACGGTTAGAGCACGGGATTCATAACCCCGGGGTCGGGGGTTCGATTCCCCCCCTAGCCACCACTTCCTCGGCCGGCCCACCTGGGGCAATGGTCGCAACTCTCTGATTTAAAAAGAATGTTCCTCGCCTTGGCGGAGGCCGACCGGTCTCGCCCGATGGCGGTGGCCGGGCCCGGCGGCGGCGCGCTAGCATTCGCCGCCCGCCGGCCTCGGCGCGGAGGATCCGATGCCCTCGAACCGCCCCGCCGACCGCACCGCCCGCCGTCCGGGGCCCGCCCGGTGAGCGGCGCCGGCGACGCCCGCCCGCTCGCCGCCGCGCTGCCGGCGCCCGTCGCGACGGTGGACGTCGAGCGCTGGCAGCGCGGCTCGCTCGAGTCGGCCAGCGACGTGGTGGCCGAGGAGCGGCCGGTGGCGTTCCGCTACCACGGGGTCCCGCACGTGGTGATGCTCGCGACGCCCGCGGACCTCGAGGACCTCGCCGTCGGCTTCACGCTGAGCGAGGCCATCGTGCGCTCAGCCGCCGAGATCCGCGCGGTTGCCGTGGCGGCGAGCGATGAGGCGCTCGAGGTCAACCTCGACATCGCGCCGGAGCGGTTCTCGGCGCTGCTGCAGCGGCACCGCAACCTGACCGGGCGCACCGGCTGCGGCATGTGCGGCGCCGAGACGCTGGCCGACGCCATCCGCGAGCCACCGGCGCTGGCGGCCGGCCTCGAGCTGTCCTCGGCAGGTCTGCAGGCCGCGCTCGGCTCGCTGGCGCAGCGCCAGACGCTCAACGCCCGCGCCGGCAGCATCCACGCGGCGGCCTGGGTCGTGCCCGGGCAGGGCGTGATCCTGCTGCGCGAGGACGTCGGCCGGCACAACGCGCTCGACAAGCTGATCGGCGCGCTGGTCCGCAGCGGCGCCGACTTCGGCGGCGGCTACGTGATCGTCACCAGCCGCGCGAGCTACGAGATCGTGCAGAAGGCGGCCACGGTCGGGATCCAGGCGGTGGTGGCGGTGTCGGCGCCGACCGCCTTCGCGATCCGCTCGGCGCGGGATTTCGGGCTGACGCTGGTCGGATTCGCGCGCCCGGACCGTCACGTGATCTACGCCCACGGCGAGCGCATGCGCCCGTAGGAGCGGTGCCAGGAGGATCCCATGAAGCTTCGTATCCGCGGTGACTCGGTGAGGCTGCGCCTGGCGCGCGGCGAGGTGCAGGCGCTCGTGCAGAGCGGCGCGGTGCGGGAGCGCACCCGCGTCCCCGGCGGCGCGGCCTTCGGCTACGAGCTGCGGAGCGACCCGGCGGCCGCGGCCGTCGCGGCGAGCTTCGACGGCGGCGTGCTCGCGGTGACTGTCCCGGCGGCGGCCGCGGTGGCCTGGGCCGGGTCGCAGGAGGTCGCCATCCGCGCCGAGCTGCCACTCGCGGGCGGCGCGCTCGCGGTGCTGATCGAGAAGGATTACCCCTGCCTGACCGTGCGGGCGGGCGAGGACGACAGCGACGCGTTCGCGCGCGACCGGCTCGCCGTCGCGGACTGAACGCCGCGGCCCGCCGGCGCGGGCCGCGGCGGGCGCGTCACTTCACCGGCGCCATCAGGTGCTGGTACGGGGTGCCGGCCCACATCACGTACGGGACGTGGGTGTCCGGGTCCGCGGCCTTCGGGTACTGGTCGTAGAAGGCCGCGTCGGCGCCGACGATCATCAGGTGCGGGCCGGTCGACACCCAGTGGTTCTGGGGCGCGGGCTTGTCCGCGTACGGGTCGGTGTTACTGGCGTCGGTGCCGCCCTCGAGCATGTACATGAGGCCCACGCGGCCGGCCGGCGGCGGCTTGTGCGCGACCCAGGCGTGCACCCACTCCATCGCCGCGCCGTCCATGCACATCGGGTCGGGGCCCGGTGTCGCGGGATTGTCGGGCATGCAGGTGAAGCCATTCGTGCCCTTGCGCAGCGTGCGCATGCCGCCGCTCGCCTCCATCGCCACGATCGTCGCATGGCGCGCGACCGCGGCCGGTGCGGCCCGCATCGCGCTCTTGATCAGCTCGGCATCGCTCGGCGCCGGCTTCGGCGCCGGCGCCTTCGCCGCGTCGTCGCCGAACGCGGCCGAGGCGCACAGGGCGCCGGCCGCGACCCACACGGCCATCCACGCAGTACTGCCACGCATCGTGATTCCCCCCTCGGAAGTGGTTGTGCCACGGCGGCCACGGTCGCGCCGCGCGCGCCGACGACCGCCGCTGGCCGCGTAGCTGACGCCCGTCGGCCGCCGCCGTCAATCCGGCGGCCGGCGCGCCGCGGTGCAGCACGCCGGCGGTACGGACGGCGCCTGGCGCCGGCATAATGCCGGCCCGTCCTAGGGAGTTCGTCGATGTACACGCTGTACTACATGCCCGGCGCCGCCAGCTTCGTCGTCCATTGGCTGCTGCTCGAGACCGGCGCGCCTCACGAGCTGCACCGCCTCGACGGCGAGTCACGCGAGCACAAGCGGCCCGAGTACCTGCGGCTGAACCCCAATGGGCTGGTGCCGACGCTGGTGGTCGACGGCGAGCCGGTGTACGAGGCCGCGGCGCTGGCGCTGCTGCTTGCCGAGCGCCATCCCGAGGCCGGCCTCGCGCCGGCGCCGGGAACGCGGGCGCGCGCGCTCTACCTGCAGTGGATGCTGCACCTGGCCAACACGGTGCAGCCGGCGTTCCGCGCCTGGTTCTATCCGCACGAGGCCGCCGGCGAGGCGCACGCGGAGGCGGTCCGCGAGCGCGCGCGGCTCAGCATCGAGGCTGCCTGGGCTCGCCTCGACGCCCATCTCGCAGCACACGGCCCGTGGATCGCGGGCGCGAGCGCCAGCGCGGTGGACTTCCACGCCGCGATGCTGGCGCGCTGGTCGCGCAACATGCCGCGACCGGCCACCGAGTGGCCGGCGATCGCGGCGCTGGTCGCGCGCCTGAAGGCGCGGCCCTCGTTCCGGACCCTCTACGAGCGCGAGGGGCTCACCGAGTGGGCGTGAGCGGCGCGGCTCAGCTGCGCGGCCTGCCGAGGTAGAGGCGCAGCGCCAGCCGCTGCACCAGGTTGCCGTACGGCGGGTAGAAGAGCCCGACCGGGAACAGCCGGTGCCGGCGGAACACTGCCTTGGCGTGCGAGAGCTCGCGGAAGCCCTCCTCGCCGTGGTAGCCGCCCATGCCGGAGGTCCCGGTGCCGCCGAAAGGCAGGTCGTGGTTGAACACGTGCCAGCCCCAGTCGTTAACGGTCACGCCGCCGGAGTGCGTAGCGGCCAGCAGCCGCGCGAGCCCCGCCCCGTCGAAGCCGAACGGATACAGCGCGAGCGGCCGCGGCCGCGCGGCGATGTAGCGCAGCGCGTCCTCGAGGCTCGTGTAGCCGACGACCGGCAGGATCGGGCCGAAGATCTCCTCGCGCGCGAGCCGCATGTCGTCGCGGAGGCCGGTCACGAGGTGCAGCGGCAGGCGGCGGTCAGGGCCGATCGCGCCGGCGGCGGTGACCGTCGCGCCGCGGCCGCGCGCGTCGGCGAGCAGGTCCAGCAGCCGCGCGTGCTGGCGGTCGTTGACGACGCTCGTGTAGTCGGCGTTGCCGCGGACTTCGGGCACGAACTCCCGGAATGCCGCCTCCGCGGCCGCCACGAATGCGTCACGCGCCGCCGCCGGCACCAGCGCATAGTCGGGCGACACGCAGATCTGCCCGCAATTGAAGGTCTTGCCGTGGACGATCGCACGCGCCGCCGCGGCGATGTCGGCCTGCGGCGCGACGAGCGCCGGCGACTTGCCGCCGAGTTCGAGCGTCACGGGTGTCAGGTTCGCGGCGGCGGCGCGCATCACGTGCGGCGCCACGGCCGGCGAGCCGGTGAACACCAGGTGATCGAATGGCAGCGCCGCGAACGCCTGGCCGGCGGCGACCGCGCCGCCGAACACCGCGACCTCGTCCTCGGCGAAGCACTCGCGCAATAGAGCCTGCACCGCAGCGGTCGTGCGCGGCGTGTACTCGGACATCTTGATCATCACGCGATTACCGGCGGCGAGCGCCGCGACCAGCGGCCCGAGCGCCAGGTAGACCGGGAAGTTCCACGGCGCGATCACGCCGACCACGCCCTTCGGCTGATACATCACGTAGGCGCGGTTGGTCGCGAACAGCAGCTCCGTGCGCCGGCCCCGCGACCGCATCCAGCGCCCGAGGTGGCCGAGCGCGTGGTTGATCTCGAGCACCGGTCCGAGCACGTCGGCCATCTTGGACTCGAAGTGCGAGCGGCCCCCGAAATCGTCGCTGATCGCGTCGGCGAGGTCGTCCTGGTGCCGGCGCAGCGCGGCACGCAGGGCCTTGAGCCGCGCGCGGCGCTGCGTGGCGGGCGGGTAGGGTGCCGCGGCGAACGCCGCCCGCTGGCGCGCGAGCACCGCGGACATGCGCTCGATCTCGGGCGCGTCGTCGGGAGCGGCGCCGGCCGCGGCCGCGCTCATGGCGCCGCCGCGTACTTGCCGTGGCGCAGGACGGCGTAGGCCGCAAGCGCCACGACGACCGACAGCACGCTCGCCTTCAGCTGGCTCGCGAGGTCGGGCGTGAAGGCCATGGCCACGAGCACGGCCGTCATCGCCCCGATCGCCAGGTAGCTGAGGTACGGGTACAGCCACATCGGCAGGGCGGGCGGCGGGCCGCCGGCACGCTCGAGGCGCCGGCGCATCGCCACCTGCGAAGCGGCGATCGCGATGTACACGAACACGATCAGGGCGCCCGAGGCGTTGACGAGGAACGCGAACACGCCGTCCGGCGAGAAGTGCTCGGCGAGCACGCCGGCGAAGCCGACGGCGCTGCCGAGCAGCACCGAGCGCGCCGGCACGTGGCGCGCGTTGGTCCTGACCAGCCAGTGCGGCGCGTCGCCCTTCTCGGCGAGCACGAACAGCACGCGCGAGGCCACGTAGAACGCGGAATTGAGGCACGACAGCACCGCCGTGAGGATGATGGCGGCCATCGCGGTCGGCGCCCAGCCGAAGTGCATGACCTCGAGCGCGCGCGTGAATGGCGACTCGCCGGCCTTGATGTCGTTCCACGGCACGATGCTGACGATCATCAGGATCGACAGGATGTAGAAGACCAGGATCCGGACGATGATCGTCGAGCTCATGCGCGCCACCGCGCGCGCCGGCTCGGTGGACTCGGCCGCGGCGACCGCGACGATCTCGGCGCCCATCATCGAGAAGATCACGGTCGTCACCGTCGCCAGCACGGCGACCGCGCCGTGCGGCGCGAACCCGCCGTGCGCCACGAGGTTGGCGAAGGTCGGGCCGGACGGCGCGGTGAGCCCGAAGGCGTAGGAACCGGCCACGACGATGAAGGTGATGATCGCCGCGACCTTGATCGAGGAGAACCAGAACTCGAACTCGCCGTAGGCGCGCGCTGACATCAGGTTCACGCCGGTCATGGCGGCCATCAGCAGCCCGCCGATCGCCATCTCCGGTAGTGGCAGCCAGTGTGTCAGGATCTTCGCGCCGGCGATCGCCTCGACCGGGATCACGATCACCCAGAAGAACCAGT
>JAFEDP010000101.1 GCA_018241545.1 Pseudomonadota bacterium | reverse complement strand
GGCCCGCCGGTCCCGACGGCCGCACCCACGGCGTCCGCGGCATCGGTGCCCGCGGCCCCGGCGCCCGAGGCCGCGCCGTCGCAGCCGGCCTCGCCTGCGGCGACGACCCCGCCGGGACCCGCGCAGGACGTGCCGGCCGTCCCCGAGGGGAGTGCACCGTCGACGCCGCCGAAGTCCGCGCCTCCGCCCTACTGACGGGCGGCGGCCCGACGCGCGCGTCTCAGGTCGGGTTCTCCAGGCTGAACTGCCCGGTCTCGTCGTCGTAGGCGAAGGCCTCGGCGTAGCGCGCCCAGCTCACGATCGCGCGCAGCGTCTGCTCGGCCGACTCGGGCGACATGTGGTCCTCGAGCTCGTCGAGGAAGCGGCTCTTCGGGGCCGCGTGGCTCGTGCGCTCGTCGAGTACGCGGCGAATGTGGTTGGCGAGTGGCACGTGCGCGAGCAGGTGGCGCGCGAACAGCCGCTTGCGCTCGTCGAGCGCCGAGTCGGCGAAGGTGAGCCCCTCGGGAGTGAGCCGCAGGTCGCCACCCTCGACGTCGGCGAAGCGCAGCATCTGCAGCGTCTCGGCCACCGGGAACAGCTCGTCGATCTCGAGCTGCAGCTCGGAGGCGATCTCGGGCAGGTCCGCCTTGCCGGAGAACGGCGGCGCGGCGACCGTCTCGATCAGGCCCGACAGCAGGTTCGACGATACCCGCGGCAGCGTCAGGTCGATGCCGGTGCCCGGCGCGCGCTCGACCCGGGCCACGGACGGGCGCGCGGGCTTGGCGGTCATCTCGACGTAGATGCGCTCGACCAGGGCCGCGAAGGCGGGGTCGAGGCGGTCACGCGGCCGCGCGATCGGCACCTCGATCGTCGAGACGATCCGGCCGGGGTTGCTCGCGAACACCAGGATCCGGTCGCACATCTGCACCGCCTCCTCGATGTTGTGGGTCACGAGGATCACGCCCTTGATCGGCAGGCGGCCGTCGGCCCACAGGTCGAGGAAGTCGGTGCGCATGGTCTCGGCGGTCAGCACGTCCAGCGCCGAGAACGGCTCGTCCATCAGCAGGATGTTGGGGTGCACGACCAGCGCGCGGGCGAAGCCGACGCGCTGGCGCATGCCGCCCGAGAGCTCGCGCGGGTACGCAGACTCGAAGCCGTCGAGGCCGATCAGGTCGATCGCCTGCAGCGAACGCCGCCGGATTTCCTCGCGCGGCACCCTGAGCGCCTCGAGGCCGAGCGCCACGTTCTCGTAGACGGTCAGCCACGGGAACAGCGCGAAGCTCTGGAACACCATCGCGATGCCCGCGGCCGGGCCGTCGACCGGCTGGCCGAGGTAGCGCAGCTCCCCGCCGGTGGGCTGCGCGAGCCCCGCGATCAGGCGCAGCAGCGTTGACTTGCCCGAGCCCGAGCGGCCCAGGAGCCCGACCACCTCGCCGGCCCGCAGCGACAGGCTGACGTCTTCGAGCACCAGCAGTTCGCCGGCGTCGCCGCGCGGGAAGGTCTTGCGCACGTGCGCGACCTCGAGCAGCGGCGCGGCGTCGGGCTGGGGCCGGAGGTGGGCGTTCATGGGGGCGTCACGACAGGCGGAACTTTCGTTCCGCATAGTAGTACAGGGGCCGCCACAGCAGGCGGTTGATGAGGAGCACGTACAGGCTCATCGTCACGACGCCGAGCACGATGCGGTGGAAGTCGCCCGCCGCGGTCGCGTTGGCGATGTAGGCGCCGAGGCCGGCGGCCTCGACCTTCTCGTTACCCCAGCTCGCGACCTCGGCGACGATGCTGGCGTTCCACGAGCCGCCCGAGGCGGTCAGCGCGCCGGTCACGTAGTACGGGAACACCGCCGGCAGCGCGATGCGCCGCCACCACAGCCAGCCGCCGACGCGCAGGTTGGTGGCGACGCTGCGCATCTCGCCGGGGATCGCCGCGGCGCCCGCGATCACGTTGAACAGGATGTACCACTGCGTGCCCAGGATCATCAGCGGGCTCAGCCAGACGTCCGCGTTGAGGCGCCAGCTGACGATGACCGCGACCACCACCGGGAACAGCAGGTTGGCGGGGAACGCCGCCAGGAACTGCGCCAGCGGCTGGACGACGCGCGCGACGTCGGGCCGCAGGCCGACGTAGACGCCGATCGGCACCCACACGAGGCTCGCGAGCGCGATCAGCAGGAACACGCGCAGCATCGTCACCGCGCCGAGGCCCACCGTGCTGCCGATGTCGCGCCAGCCCAGCTCCGGCATCAGGAACTTGGCCGCCTGCCACAGCGCGAGCCCGAGCAGCGTGGCGACGACCGCGGTCGCGATCAGGTCGAGCCGGCGCGCGTGCTCGCGGCTCTCGAAGCGCATCGCGCCGGGCGCGGTGCGGATCGCCGCCCCGAGCCGGTGGCCGGCGCGGCGCAGCGAGCGCAGGAAGCGCGCCACCAGCCGCGAGCGGCCGAGCGCCTCGAGCACCCACGAGCGCGGCGGGATCGCCCCGGGCTCCTGCTCGAAGCGGAAGCGGTCGGCCCAGGCCACCAGCGGCCGGAACAGCAGCTGGTCGTAGACCAGGATCACCGCCAGCATCGCCGCGATCGCCCAGCCGACCGCGGCCAGGTCGCGGTGCTCGATCGCGAGCGCGATGTAGGAGCCGATGCCCGGCAGCGTGAGGTTGGTCGAGCCGACGCTGATCGCCTCGGAGGCGACCACGAAGAACCAGCCGCCGGACATCGACATCATCATGTTCCAGATCAAGGGCGGCATCGCGAACGGCACCTCGAGCCGCCAGAAGCGCGCCCAGGCCGACAACTGGAAGCTGCGCGCCGCCTCGGTGAGCTCGGTCGGCACCGTCCGCAGGCTCTGGTAGAAGCTGAAGGCCATGTTCCAGGCCTGGCTCGTGAAGATCGCGAACACCGCCGCGAACTCCGCGCCGAGCACCCGTCCGGGGGCGAGCGACAGGAAGAACACGACCGTCACCGAGATGAAGCCCAGGATCGGCACCGACTGCAGGATGTCGAGCAACGGCACGAGGATGCGGCTCGCGCGCTCGCTCTTCGCTGCCCAGGTCGCGTAGGTGAACGTGAACAGCAGCGACAGCACGAGCGCGGCGCCCATCCTGAGCGTCGAGCGCACCACGTACTCCGGCAGGTGCGCGGGCGCGAGCGACAGGTGCGTCTGCTCGATGGTCGCGAGCGGCGCCAGCACGCCGCGGCTGCCCTCGGCGAAGAACGCCAGCAGCCCGACGACCAGCAGGACGGCGATCAGGTCAAAGCGGGAGGGCGCGCCCCGGCTCGCGGTGTTCCAGGCAGTCGTGCTCTGCGGCATGGGGGCGAGCGCTAATGAGGGCGGACCGGGTGTCTGGCAGGCGGCGCAGTCTGACACACATCCGCCCGCGGCCGAACCCCCCGCGCGCGCGGCGGCGGCTCAGAACTGCGCGTGCAGGCGCAGCGCGAACACCGACAGCGGGCCGCGGTCGCGGTTGTAGGCGGGGTGTGTCACGAACTGGTAATCGAGCGTCAGGTCGGTGCCGGCGCCGAGGTGCAGCGCGTAGTAGCTCTCGAGCAGACGCTCCTCGCCGGGGTGCGGCAGCCGGCCGTCGCCGATCAGGATGCCGAGGCCGCCGGCCGCGAGGTAGCGGCGCCGCTCCGCCGAGATCGCGTTGACGACCGCGGCGAGCCCGGCCGTGTCCGCGCCGCGCCCCCAGCGCGCACCGCCGAGCGAAAGCCCGAGCGCGGCCGAGCGGTCGATGTCGGTGAACTCGTACGCCTCGACGTTGCCGGCCGCCCCGCCGGCGCGCGCGAAGAACCCAAGGTCGGTCGCGAGCTCCTGGTCGAGCGTCAGGTGCGCACCGAGGCGGCTGCGGTAGGCGCGCACCGCGGCGGGGTCGGGGGTCCCGCCGTGCGCGGCGGCGGCCTCGACCGCGGCATCGAGCAGCGCCATCCGCCCGCGGCTGTCGTAGCCGGTCAGCATCAGCTTTCCCGGGTGGCCGGCGATCGTGTGACGGTGCTCGAGCTCGAGTACGACCTGGAACTCGTGCCCGCCGGGGTCGAGGTGCGGGCTGTTCGGCACGTCGGAGAGGTCGAACGCGCCGCCGCGCAGCGTCCAGTCGCCGGTGTACCACTCGGCGGCCGCGCCCACCGTGAAGCCCCAGGCATCGGCGGCGTAGTCGAAGACGCCGGAGTCGATCACCGACCAGTTCAGGAAGTCGGCGCGCGGGTCATGGGCGTAGCGCGAGGCGTCGAACACGTCGCCGACCCCGAACTTGCCGACCGTCACCACCAGCCGGTCGCGGTCGCGGCTGCCGTCGAGCTGAAGCGCTTGCGCCTCCACGCGCTCGCGTGGCCCGCCGAGGTCGAGCGTCTGGCGCAGGAACGCCCGCGGCAGGCGCAGGTAGGGGAGGCGCCGGCCGACCTTGTAGGCCTCGCCGCTCGGGAAGCCCGCGAGGCCCAGGGTGTCGTCGAGGCCGAAGCCCTGGTCGAGCTCGGGCGTCAGCCAGCCCTCGGCGCCGCGCCACAGCCGGACGCCGAGGAACAGCGTGGCATCCGCCGTCTCGCGGCCCTGGTCCGGCGACAGGCTGTTGGGGCCGCGGTACGGCGCATGGAAGCCGCTGCTCTCCTGCTCGACGTAGGTCAGCTGCCCGTGCACCGCGAACGCCTCGTCGCGCCCGGGCGCGAGCGCCACCGGCGTGGCCTGCGTCGCCTCCGTCGTATCGGGCGCCGCGACCGCGGCCGGCGAGTGGGCGAGCGCGACCCACGCGGCGAGGACCGCCGCGGCGCGCGCGGGCGGGACTCGGGCGGGGCGGGTCGGACGGGGCTCGGGGCGCATCGGCGGTCCTGGGCGCGGGTCGGGTCGTGCGGCGCAGGCGAGCCGCCCTCCGTGACGGGCCGGTCACGACGGCGCGGCCGGGCCGGCGGCGGCGCGACAAGGTATACTCCCCTACCCTATATGACAAGGGGGCTGCCGATGGGCCACGTGGCGCGCGAGAAGGTCAAGCTGCTGCACCGCCTGCGGCGGCTGCGCGGTCAGCTCGAGGCGATCGAGCGTTCGGTCGAGGCCGACCAGGAGTGCGTCGACGTGCTGCGACTCGCGACCTCGGCGCGCGGCGCGCTCGACGGGTTCATCGCCGAGGTCATCGAGGACCACGTGCGCGAGCACCTGCTCGACCCGCGCGCGCCGCCCGCCGACCCGCGGCGCGCCGCGGCCGAGGACCTCGTGGAGATCGTGCACCAGTACCTGCGGCGCTGAGGCGCCCGCCGCGCCTCAGCCCTTGGGCTGGCGGAAGCTCTCGCGCAGCCGTACCGCCTCGGTCGCGGCCGGCCGGCCGTCGACGAAGCGCGGCCGGTAGGTCGCGCGCCCGAGCGCGCTCAGGAACAGGGCGCGCTGCGCCTCGGTCGCGTCGCCCTCGACGATCTTCGCGTCGCGCACCCGCCCGTCGGCCGTCACCGTGAACTCCGCGACCGCGTACTTCTCGGTCACGAGCGCCGCCGGCTGGTCGCGCAGGCGCTGCGCCGCCGGTGGCGCACGGTACAGCAGCAGGCTCGGGCGCGTCAGCGCCGTCGCGCCACCCTCGGCGGCGCCCTCGGCGGGGGCGAGCAGCGGCAGGGCGCGCGTGTAGCAGGCGAGCGCCTTGTCGGCCCGACCGGCGACCTGGTGCCAGTCGCCGAGGTCCACCAGCACCACGGCCAGCGTCGCCGGCGCCGGCGGCTCGAGGTGCTCGGCGAGCGTGACGGCCCTCTCGAGCGCCTCCTGACCCTCCGGCGCGAGCACGAACGCCGGCGTCATGCCGAGCGCCGCGCGCCGCATCGGATCGAGCTCGGACGGGTCCAGCATCGGCGTCGCCTCGGGGGAGTCGGGCGCTGGCGTCTCGCTGCCGAGGGCGTAGTCCTGCCGGTAGCTGGCGGCGAGCCCGCGCAGCGCGACGATCTGCCCGAGAGGGTCGGGGTGGCGCGGGTCGGCGGCGAGCGCGCGCAGCCGTTCCCAGACCTCGCGCGCCGCGGTGCGCTGCGCCGTGCTCTCGTACCAGTTGCCGAGCGCCTGCAGCGAGCCCTCGAGGCGCGGGTCCTGGGCGCCGAGCTCGTGCTCGCTGACGGAGAACAGGTACTGGTGGACCCGGTCGGCGTCGCGATAGCGGCCGAGCGCGAAGTAGGCATCCGCGAGCGGCCGCAGCAGCTCGCGCTGCTCGCGGTTGAACAGCCCCTGCGAGCGGCGGCTGATCGCGACCGCGCGCTCGAGCAGCGGCACCGCGAGCTCGGGGCGGGCGGTCGCCGCCAGCGTCAGCGCGAGCCCGCGCAGCGGGCCGAGCAGGCGCGGCGACAGCTCGCCGTGGGACTCCTCGACCAGCTGGATGGCGCGCCCGTAGCTCTTGGCGGCCGCCGCGAAGTCGCTGAGCCGGTACTGGGTCGCACCGAGGTTGTTGAGCGCGCGCGCGAGGTCCGGGTGGTGCGCATCGAGCAGCTCGGTGAGCGCCACGACGCGCTCGGCGTGCGGCAGCGCCTCGGCGTAGCGGCCGGCGTCGAAGTCGCGCCGGAACGCGAGGTAGGCGTCGGCGCGCTCGGCACTCAGCGCCGGCGCTGCCGTCGCCGTCGCCGGCGCGGTTGCCGGCGCGGGCGCCGCGTCGGGCGCGGTGACCGCTGCGGGGGGTGTCGGATCGGCCGGCGCGGCCGGCGCATCGGCGCAGGCGCACGGCGCGCTCGCGGCGACGGCGAGCCCGGCGGCGAGCAGGAGCGGCAGACGGTGGCGGGGCATGCTCCGGTGCATGATGCGCCGGGCGGGCCGCGGCGTCACGTCCGGGCGGGGCGCTCGAACAGGTAGTGGGACACGTGCCACTCGTCGCCGCCGCGGTAGCCCCACAGCTCGGCGCAGGCCATGAAGAACACCCGCCAGCGCACCCACCAGCGCGTGCACTCGCGCGCGCCGTAGGTGGCCGCCAGGATCGGCCGGATCTCGGCGCCGCGCCGGTCCATGTTCGCGAGCCAGTCCTCGGCCGTGCGCTGGTAGTGCCGGCCGTCGACCCGCCAGTGCTCGACGAGCGCGAGGTCGCGCTGGAAGTGCAGCAGCAGGTCGTCGCTCGGCATCAGGCCGCCGGTGAAGAACCAGCGCGCCATCCAGTCGTTGGCGTCGCGCACCTCGAACGGGTAGGCGAAGCGCGCGTGCGCGAAGACGTGCACGAACAGCGTGCCGCCCGGGCGCAGCCAGCCGGCGATGCGCGCGAGCAGCACCTCGTAGTTGCGCAGGTGCTCGAACATCTCCACCGAGACCACGCGGTCGAAGCGCGTGCCCGCCGGGAACTCGAGCACGTTGGCGTCGCAGGTGATCACCTCGACGTTGCCGAGGCCGCGCTCGCGGGCGCGCGCCTCGATGAACTCGCGCTGCGGGCGCGAGTTCGACACCGCGGTGATGCGCGCCGCCGGGAAGCGCGCCGCCATCGCAAGCGTCAGCGAGCCCCAGCCACAGCCGAGCTCGAGGATGCGCTCGCCGTCGGCGAGGCGGGCGCGCCGGCAGGTGAGGTCGAGCATCGCGGCCTCGGCGGCGTCGAGGTCCGCACCGCCCTCGGTGGCGCGGTCGCCGCGCCCGTCGAGCCGGTAGTAGCAGCACGAGTACTTGAGGTGGCGGCCGAGCACCCGCTCGAAGAACGCCGGCGGCAGCTCGTAGTGCTGCTCGTTGGCGGCCGCCGTGTGGATCGCGATCGGGCTCTCGCGCAGCTGCGCGACGAAGGCGGCGAGCCGCGCCTGGCGCGCCTCCGGGTCGCCGGCGTCCTCCTCGGCGAGGCGCTCGCGCAGCAGCCGGCGGATGCCGATGCGCACCAGCCAGTCCGGCACCCAGCCGCGCTCGAGCAGGCGCTGCGCGAGCGGGATCGCGGGCGGGGGCGCGGCGCTCATGGCCGCGGCCGCCGCGGCGGCAGCGGCACGAAGGCGCTGACGCGGCGCTGGTAGTCGCGGTAGGCGTCGCCCTTGGAGCGCAGCGCCTGTTCCTCGGTCGCGCGCACGCCGGTGACGTTGACCAGGAAGTGCAGCATCAGCAGCGGCAGCCCGAGCGCCAGCGCGCCGAAGGGCGGCGAGCCGAGCGCGAACAGCGCATAGCCGACCCAGATCGTCCACTCGAAGAAGTAGTTCGGGTGGCGCGAGTAGCGCCACAGCCCCACCTCGCAGACCTGGCCGCGCCGCGCGGGGTCGGCCTTGAAGCGCGCCAGCTGCCGGTCGGCGAGGCTCTCGCCGGCGAGCCCGACCGCCCACACCGCGAGCCCGGCCCACTCGACGGGCGCGAGCGCGGGCGCGCGGTTCTGGCAGGCGAGCAGCAGCGGCAGCGCGAGCAGCACGTCGAGGCCGGCCTGCAGCAGGTAGAACTGGTACATGCGCGCGTTGAGCGCGCGCTCGCCATCCGCGCCCCAGCGGCGGCGCAGCTCGACGTAGCGGCCCTCCTCGGGCTGGCCGGCGATGCGGTGCGCGAGGTGCAGCGCGAGCCGCAGGCCCCACAGCGCGTACATCGCGCCGATCACGGCGCGGCGCAGCGGCGCGCCGGCGCCGAGCGCGCCGCAGAGCAGCGCCAGCAGCGCGAAGTTCGCCGACCAGCCGACGTCGACGTAGCTGAAGTTGCGCGCGCGGATGCCGAGCCACCAGAGCGCGGTCATCACCGCCACGACCGCCGCGGTGCCGAGCGCGAGCAGCGCGAGCGTGCTCATCGCGCCGGCCTCGCCAGCAGCCGCTCGAGCGGCTCGTCGGGGCCGAGGCGCGCCAGCGCGCGCAGCGCGTACGCCGACATCGCGATGTTGCCGAGCAGCATGATCAGCACGAACCACAGCACGCGCCCGGCGGCGCGCTCGCGGTAGCAGACCCAAGCGTAGAACGTCAGGAAGCCCGCGTACGCGTCGCACAGCGTCGCGATCGTCCAGGCGCGGTCCGGCCCGCGCGTCAGCCCGCCCCATTGCCAGACCGGCTGGGTCAGGCTCGCCCAGGCGGTGACCGCGAGCATGGTCGCGAGGATCGCGCCGAACAGCAGTTTGAGGGTGATCCGCGGTGTCATGGCTCGCTCCGGCCCCGCGCGGGGGCCGCGAGCGTAGCAAGAGCCGCGCCGGGTGCGAAGCGCCGCGCTCAGCGCGTCGCGCCGCGCGCCAGCACGCCGAGCGCGAGCGCGACCAGCAGCGCGCACGCCGGGTCGGTGGCGCTCGCGTACTGGACGGTCGGCGCGCCGGCGACGCGCACGGCCTCGGCGAGCGCGACCGCGCCCGCGGCGCCGATCCCGGCCGCCCACGCGCCGAGTCCGGCCTCGACCAGCAGCCACGCCAGGCCCCCGTACCAGAAGAGCCGGGCGCCCAAGTGCGCGAGCCAGGCGAGGTGCGCGCCGTGCGGCGCGAGGTCGGTGAACGGGACCCAGTGCACGCCGCTGCCGTGGCCGGCGGTGGCGGCCGGCACCGCGTGCGCGAGCAGCAGCGCCGCCCCCGCCGCGGCGGCGAGCAGCCGGGCCCGCCACGTCTCGCCGATGCGCTCGGCGAGCGGCCAGGCGGCGAGCGCCACG
>JAFEDP010000100.1 GCA_018241545.1 Pseudomonadota bacterium | reverse complement strand
CGGCGAGGTCGGGGGCTAGTGCGTCGGTGGCGTCGGGCCCCGCGCCGAGCAGCGCGGCAAGCGCCGCACGTGCGACGGCGATACGCTCCTGCGCCTGCGCGCGCTCGAGCTCCAGCGCCGGCACCTGTGCCGCGGCCTCGTGCAAGGCCGTGGCGCTGTCGAGTCCCGCACGTACGCGGCCCTCGGTCAGCCGCAGCACGTCGCGCCGCTGCTCGAGGGTCGACTCGACGACCGTGCTGTCCGCGAGCGCCGCTGCCAGCTCGTAGTAGAGCCGCGCGGCCGCGGCGGCGGTCACGGTGCGCGCGTACTCGGCGTCGAGCGCGGCGGCCGCGGCATCGTCGCCGCGCGCGGCGCTGCGTTCGCGCTCGGCGCCGAACAGGTCGAGCTTCCAGGCGAGCGAGGCGGCGACATCGCCGGTCGTGTAGGTCGAGCCGCCGTAGGGCGGCGGGATCAGGCCGTTGGCGCTCAGCCGTTCGCGGGCGACGCTCGCGGATGCGCCGACGGCCGGCAGCCGCACGGCGCCGGATGCGCGGGCGATGGCCTCGGCTTCGCGCGCGTGGGCCTGGGCGGCCCGCAGGTCCGGGTTGGAGAGCAGCGCGCGCTCGACGACCGGACCGAGGCCGGCGTCGCCGAGCGACGCCCACCAGCGGTCCTTCGGCCACGGTGCAGCCGGGCCGGTCCAGCTGCGGTCCGTCGCCGCGACGACCGGATCGCGATCCGGTGCCGGCAGGTCCGGCCGCACCGTCATCGAGCAGCCGGCGAGTGCGGTCAGGAAGGCCGGGATGAGCGCTCGGGAGGCGATTGAGGTTTGCATGCCGAGGAGTTCGGAATAGACTCGATTGACAGGCGAAACTTAAAATACTTAACCGGTAGTGCTATAATACCGCTGTTTTATGACTCGTCGGTCATTTCTTAGAGGTCCTCGTGAACTCTGAATCGAATCAAGGGCTTGGAAGCACGCCCGCCGAGACGGAGGAACGGCCGCGCTCGGAGCGCCGGCGGGAACGCGAGGCGGCGATCGTGGCGGCGGCCATCGAGGAGTTCCAGGTCGCCGGACTCATGAACGCGCGCCTCGACGACATCGCGGCGCGCGCCGGCGTGGCCAAGGGCACGCTCTATCTCTACTTCGACGGCAAGGAGGACCTGTTCAAGGCTGCCGTCCGCTCGCTGATCCATCCGCTGTTCGTGCGCATGGAGCAGAACGTGGCGAACTTCCAGGGCGCGACGGAGGACCTGCTGCGCCAGGCGATCCGGCAGATGTACGCCGACGTCGCGAGCGAACGCGCCGGGCGCGAGCTGCTGCGCCTCATGATCGCCGAAGGCCATCGCATGCCGGAGCTCGCCCAGTTCTATTACGACGAGATCGCGGCGCGCGGGCTCGCCATGGTGCGCATGATCATCTGGCGCGGCATCGCCCAGGGTGAGTTCCGGCGCTCGCCGGCCGCGGAGTTCCCGCACCTCGTGTTCGCGCCATGCAAGATGCTGGCGACGTGGCAGCTGATGTTTGGCGAGCGCTACGCGCTCGAGGCCGAGCGGTTCGCCGAGGCCCACGCCCAGTTCGTGCTCGACGCCTTGCGGGCGCCCGGCGCCGGCGGCTGAGCGCGACGCCCGTCCTCAGGCGCGCGCGCGCGGCAGGCCCGGCCGTCGCGGCGCCTCGCGCGGTGCCCGGTGCCGGCGGTGCAGCGGCCGCGGTCCCGCCACGATGCGTCCCGGCAGCGACGCGTCAATGCCGCCGAGTGCATACGTCAGGTGGCAGAGCCGGTGCGCCAGCGCCGGCCGATCGAGGTGATGCGGCAGGTCCTCCGACGCAATCACGCGACCGACGACCATGCGCAGCGGCTCTCGCAGGCGCCTCAGGTTCTCGCCGAGCAGCAGGCCCCAGCGCAGCGACAGGCTGAGATGGCTCGCGATCTGGAACAGGCGGCCGTGCTGGCCGCCGAACCAGACCGGCAGCACGGGCGCGCGGGTGCGGCTCGCGAGCTGGGCGACGAACGGGTGCCAGGTGAAGTCCATCGCCGGCGTGCGGCCCCAGCGATCCGGCGACGTCGAGATCCCGCCGGCCGGGAAGATGATCAGTGCGCCGCCGCCCTCGAGCGTGCGGCGCGCCTCGATCCGCGCCGCGGCGTTGGCGCGCCGCGCCGCCTGCGTCCCGGAATCATCGATCGCGATCGCGTGGCTGCCCATCTCCGGCAGGTACCGGCCGCCGTCGAGCACGATCCGGAAATCGCGCCGCACGCGGCTCACGAGCCAGCACAGCAGCAGTCCGTCCACGATCCCGAACGGATGATTGGCCACCACGAGCAGCGGCCCCCGCGCCGGGACCGACTCGACCGGTGCCCCGGCGAGCACCAACCGCGGTCCGAGCGCGGTGACCGCGTCCTGCCAGAAATCGCCGTCGGCCTGCGCGCGGGATCGATACGCGAGGTAGGAGCCCTGCAGCGCCGGCTGGCCGGAGACGACCTCGAGCGTGCGCACGAGCGCGCGCTGCCGCCAGCTGAGTGCGGGCGCCGACATCGTGTAGCGGGGCGCGTGTCGGGGAGCGGGAGCCTGAGCGGTCTGGGGCATGGGTTGACCTGTGAGGCGCGGCCGCGGACCGGCGGCGGTGCCAGCATTAGGCCGCGCGATTGCTACGGCCCGATGAAGCGCCGCCCCCGGGCCGTGGGCCGCGCGGTATCGCCTCCACGCCATGGCGTTGCTAGGCTCGGGGAGCCGAAGATCCGCGGCTGGCCGCCGCAGCGCGAGGAAGGCCTGATCCCATGATCCGACCCCGACTGATCCTGCTCGCCGCCCTGCTCGCCTGCGGCGTCCCGTTGGGCGTCGCGGCGGCCGACCCGGCCCCGGTGGTCGCCACCGATACGGGACCGCTGCGCGGGCTGCTCGCCGACGGCGTGCGCGAGTACCGCGGCATCCCGTTCGCGCTGCCGCCCGTCGGCGAGCGCCGCTTCGCCCCGCCGGTCGCGCAGACGCGCTGGGGCGGCACGCTCAATGCCACGCGCGCGCGCAGCCCGTGCCCGCAGGTCGTGCGCTACGGCCAGACCGATGCGAGCGACGACGAGGACTGCCTGTACCTCAACATCGCCGTGCCGGCCGCACCCGCGGCGCACGGTCCGCGCCCGGTGCTCGTGTGGATCCACGGCGGCGCCTACGTGGGGGGCTCCGCCGACATCTATCCCCTCGCCTACCTGGCACGCCGCGGCGACCTCGTCGTGGTCTCGATCAACTACCGGCTCGGCGTGTTCGGCTTCATGACGCATCCGGCTTTCGAGGCCGACCACAACGGCGCGCTCGGGCTCGAGGACCAGCGCGAGGCGCTGCGCTGGATCCGGCGCAACATCCGTGCGTTCGGCGGCGACCCTCAGAACGTCACGCTGGCGGGCGAGTCGGCGGGCGCCGCCAGCGTGTGCCTGCAGCTGGCGGCCCCGCGCGAAGCGTCCGGGCTGTTCCAGAAGGCGATCATCCAGAGCCTCGGCTGCACGGTCCGGCTGCGGACGCAGGCCGAGGCCGGCGCCACCGGGCGCGCGGTGGCGGCACGCGTCGGCTGCGACGACGCGGCCACGGCGCTCGCGTGCCTGCGCGCCAAGCCGGTCAACGAGCTGCTGCAGGCGCAGGTGGCGGTCGGCGCCGGCGACGCGCGCGCCTTCGCCCCGAGCGTCGGCTCGATCAGCACGCCACGGCCGGCGCTCGAGGCCTTCGCGAGCGGAGACATCGTGCGCGTGCCGATCCTGAATGGCGGCAATCGCGACGAGATGCGCCTGTACGTCGGCTACGAGGTGGCCGGTGGCAAGCCGGTCACGGCGGCGACACTCCCGGAGCGCCTGAGCGCGCTCTACGGCGGGCAGGCAGCGAAGGTCGCCGCCGAATATCCGCTGCCGGCGGGCATGGCGCCACCCGCCTGGCTCGGGCGCATCGAGTCCGACTACCTGCCGGGCGCGCCGCTGGCCAATTGCCTGATCCTGACCACCGCCCGGCTCGCCGCGCGCCACGTCCCCGTGTACGAGTACGAATTCACCGACCCGGACGCGCCGCCGGTCATGCCGGATCCCGGGTTCGAGATGGGCGCCGTGCACTCGGCAGAATTGCCGTACCTGTTCCCGCACATCTCCTACAACCACCGCATCGACGGCCCGGACGTGCCGGCCACCTCGCGCGCCCTGTCGGAACGGATGGTGGCGTACTGGAGCGCGTTCGCGCACACCGGCCGTCCCGACGCCGGGCACGATCGGCCGTGGCCGCGCTACCAGGGGGACGGCGACGTGCTGCGCCTCGACCCGCGCGAAGGCGGCGCGTTCAACGCCTGGGGCACGCACCACTGCGCCTTCTGGCAGTCGCTGTACCCCGACGCCCTGCCCTGACTCGGGCTGCCGCGCGCCCGGCGGGAATGCTGCGCTGCAGCGCGCGTCCCGGGCGAAGCGGCTGAGGGGTCGATCAGCGGGCTTACCGGTTGGCGCGCGTCGGGGCGACGGCCTACACTCGGCCGGTCCCGGCGACACCATCCGGAGCAAGCATGGACTCGCTTACCCGACGCGACTTTCTCAAGGTCTCGGGGGCGACGCTCGCTGCGTCGAGCCTCGCGGTCCTCGGATTCACGCCCCAGGCAGCGCTCGCGGAGGTGCGCCAGTTCAAGCTGGCACGCGCCACCGAGACGCGCAACACGTGCCCCTACTGCTCGGTGGCCTGCGGCCTCTTGATGTACAGCTACGGGGACCGCGCCAAGAACGCGCGCTCCTCGATCTTCCACATCGAGGGTGACCCGGACCACCCGGTGAACCGGGGCACGCTCTGCCCCAAGGGCGCGGCGCTGCTCGACTTCGTCCACAGCGACAGCCGCCTGCGCTATCCCGAGTACCGGGCGCCGAAGTCCAAGGAGTGGCAGCGCATCTCCTGGGACGAGGCGCTCGACAAGGTCGCGCGCCTGATGAAGCAGGACCGCGATGCGCACTTCGTGGCGAAGACGCCCGAGGGCCTCACGGTCAATCGCTGGACCTCGACCGGGATGCTGGCGGCGTCCGCGAGCAGCAATGAAACGGCGTACCTCACCCACAAGGTGATGCGCAGCCTCGGGCTGGTCGGATTCGACAACCAAGCGCGTGTGTGACACGGCCCGACGGTGGCAAGTCTTGCCCCGACGTTTGGCCGTGGAGCGATGACGAATCACTGGGTCGACATCAAGAATGCCGACGTAGTGCTGATCATGGGCGGCAACGCCGCCGAGGCCCACCCGTGCGGCTTCAAGTGGGTCGTCGAGGCCAAGACCCACAACCAGGCGAAGCTGATCGTCGTTGATCCGCGCTTCACGCGCTCGGCCTCGGTCGCGGACCTCTATGTCCCGATCCGCGCCGGCAGCGATATCGCGTTCCTGGGCGGGGTCATCAACTTCCTGCTCGCCAATGACGCGATCCACCGCGAGTACGTCACCCACTACACCGACTTCAGCTTCGTGGTCCGCGAGGACTTCGCGTTCCACGACGGCCTGTACTCGGGCTACGACGAGGCCAAGCGCAGCTACGACAAGACCAGCTGGGACTACGAGCGCGGCAAGGACGGCTACGTCGTCACCGACCCGACGCTCGCCCACCCGCGCTGCGTCTACAACCTGCTGAAGCAGCACTACGCGCGCTACACGCCGGAAGTGGTCGAGCGCGTCTGCGGCTCGCCCAAGGAGAAGTTCCTCGAGGTCTGCAGGCTGCTCGCCTCGACCGCCGTGCCGAACCGCGCGGCGACCGTGATGTACGCCCTCGGCTGGACGCAGCACTCGGTCGGGTCGCAGATCATCCGTACGGCGGCCATGGTGCAGCTGCTGCTCGGCAACATCGGCGTCGCCGGCGGCGGCATGAACGCGCTGCGCGGCCACTCGAACATCCAGGGACTCACCGACCTCGGCCTGATGGCCAACCTGCTGCCGGGCTACCTGACGCTGCCGAAGGACGCCGAGCAGGACTACGGCGCCTACATCGAGGCGCGGACGCAGAAGCCGCTGCGGCCGAACCAGATGAGCTACTGGCAGAACTACGGCCGCTTCCACGTCAGCCTGATGAAGGCCTGGTGGGGCGCGGCCGCGAGCGCCGACAACCACTTCGCCTACGACTATCTGCCGAAGCTCGACAAGGCCTACGACATGCTCGCGGTCTACGACCGCATGCTCGACGGCCAGCTCAACGGCTACATCTGCCAGGGCTTCAACCCGCTCGCCTCGGCGCCGAACAAGGCCAAGATGACGGCGGCGTTCAGCAAGCTGAAGTTCATGGTGGTGATGGACCCGCTCGCGACCGAGACCAGCGAGTTCTGGAAGAACCACGGCGAGTTCCACGACGTCGATCCGGAGAAGATCGACACCGAGGTCATCCGCCTGCCGACCACCTGCTTCGCCGAGGAGGACGGTGCGCTCGTGAGCTCGGGGCGCTGGCTGCAGTGGCACTGGAAGGGTGGCGAGCCGCCGGGCGAGGCGCGCACCGACATCGCGATCATCGCCGGGCTCTACCGGCGCCTGAAGCAGCTCTACGACGCCGAGGGCGGGGCGTTCCCGGATCCGCTCGTGAAGCTCACCTGGCCGTACGCGCGCGTCGAGGAGCCCTCGCCGGAGGAGATCGCGCGCGAGTACTCGGGCAAGGCGCTCGCGGACGTCGCGGATCCCAAGGACCCGAAGACCGTCGTGCGCAAGGCCGGCGAGCAGCTCGCGGGCTTCGGCGAGCTGCGCGACGACGGCAGCACCTCGTGCGGCTGCTGGATCTTCGCCGGCTGCTGGTCCGAGGCCGGCAACCTGATGGCGCGGCGCGACAACTCCGATCCGTCCGGCATCGGCCAGACGCGCAACTGGGCGTGGGCGTGGCCGGCGAATCGCCGCGTGCTGTACAACCGCGCCTCCTGCGACCCGTCGGGCAAGCCGTACAACCCGGCGCGGAAGCTGGTCAGCTGGAACGGCAAGGCCTGGACGGGCGTGGACGTGCCGGACTTCAAGGCCGACGAGGATCCGGCCGGCGGGATGGGGCCGTTCATCATGAACCCGGAGGGCGTCGCGCGCTTCTTCGCGCGCGCCGGCATGGCCGAGGGACCGTTCCCGGAGCACTACGAGCCCTTCGAGACGCCGCTCGGCTACAACCCGCTGCACCCGAAGGAGCCGCGGGTCACCTCGAGCCCCGCAGCGCGCATTTTCAAGCGCGACCGCGAGGCGCTCGGCAAGGCGGACGCATTCCCGTGCGTCGCGACGACCTACCGCCTGACCGAGCACTTCCACTTCTGGACCAAGCACGTGCGCCTGAATGCGATCACCCAGCCGCAGCAGTTCGTCGAAATCGGCGAGGCGCACGCGAAGGAGATCGGCATCAGGGCGGGCGACGAGGTCAAGGTGAGCTCCAACCGCGGCTTCATCAAGGCCATCGCGGTCGTGACGAAGCGCATCAAGCCGCTGGCAATCGAGGGCAAGCCGGTGCACACCGTCGGCATCCCGATCCACTGGGGGTTCAAGGGTGCGACGCACCCCGGGTTCCTGGCGAACACCCTGACGCCGGTCGTCGGCGACGGCAACTCGCAGACGCCGGAGTTCAAGGCCTTCCTCGTCAAGGTCGAGCGGGTCTAGGGGGCGCCAATGGCACTGCAATCTCTCGACATCGTGCGCCGCTCCGCGACGACCAGCGCGCCGCCGCAGGTGCGCGCCGACGCCACGACCGAGGTCGCCAAGCTCATCGACACCTCCAAGTGCATCGGCTGCAAGGCCTGCCAGACGGCGTGCATGGAGTGGAACGACCTGCGCGACCGCATCGGCCACTGCGAGGGCACCTACGACAACCCCCACGACCTCACCGACCAGTCGTGGACGGTGATGCGGTTCACCGAGTACGAGAACCCGAAGGGCGACCTCGAGTGGCTGATCCGCAAGGACGGCTGCATGCACTGCGCCGACCCGGGCTGCCTCAAGGCCTGCCCGTCGCCCGGCGCGATCGTGCAGTACGCGAACGGCATCGTCGACTTCCACGAGGAGCACTGCATCGGCTGCGGCTACTGCATCGCCGGCTGCCCCTTCGACGTGCCGCGCCTGTCCAAGCAGGACAACAAGGCCTACAAGTGCACGCTGTGCTCGGATCGCGTGGCGGTCGGCCTCGAGCCCGCGTGCGTGAAGACCTGCCCCACCGGCGCGCTCACCTTCGGCAGCAAGGAGCAGCTCAAGGTTGACGCGGCCGCGCGCATCGCCGACCTCAAGGCGCGCGGCTTCGAGCAGGCAGGGCTCTACGATCCGAGCGGTGTCGGCGGCACGCACGTGATGTACGTACTCCATCACGCCGACCAGCCGGGGCTCTACAACGGCCTGGCGGCGCGGCCGAGGGTGAGCCCGGTCGTGCGGCTGTGGAAGGGTGCCACCAAGCCGCTGGCGCTCGGTGGCATCGCGCTCGCCGCGATCATCGGGCTTCTGAACTACGTGCGCGTCGGGCCGAAGGAGGTCGAGCCCGACGATGAGCGCGCGGCGGAGCGCGAGAAGGAGAAGGCCCATGGCTGAGCACCCCGACCGCGCCGACCTGATCCTGCGGCACGAGCCGCGCGAGCGCGTCCTCCACTGGCTCGTCGCGGTGACGTTCCTGTTCGCCGCGGCCTCCGGACTCGCGCTGTTCCACCCGGCGCTGTTCTGGCTCGCCGGTGCGCTGGGCGGCGGGACCTGGAGCGTGGTGCTGCACCCGTTCGTCGGGCTCGCGATGGCGCTCCTGTTCTACGCGTTCGCGAGGCCGCTGTGGGCCGACAACCGGCTGACGCCCGGCGACCGGGTGTGGCTGCGCGGCCTGCGCGACGTCGTCGACGGGCGCGAGGACCGCCTGCCGGAGGTCGGCAAGTACAACGCCGGCCAGAAGGTGCTCTATTTCGTGCTGGTGGCGTGCCTCGTCTTGCTGCTGCTGTCGGGCCTCGTGATCTGGCGCCGGTACTTTGCCGGCTACTTCCCCGGCCGCGTCGTGCGTCTGGGCGCACTGCTGCACGCCTTCGCCGCGTTCGTGATCGTCCTCGGCATCGTCGTGCACGTGGCCGCGGCGTTGTGGCTCAAGGGCTCGGTGGGCGCGATGACCCGCGGCACCGTGACGCTCGGCTGGGCCTGGAAGCACCACCGCGCCTGGTTCCGCGAGCTCGTCCGCCCGACCGGCGGGCGCTAGCTCGCCGCGGCGAACGGCGCGCGCCGGCCCCGGCGCTATACTGGTCCACGCGCCGCTCGGGGCGCGCCGCGATGGACCGGCCGTGCAGAGGATCCTCGACCCGGGGCAGATCGAAGCGCTGGCCGCGCGCGAGGTGCCCCGGCTGGTGCTGCCCGACCCGGCGCGCCTGTTCGCGCGCCGCGCCGGGCGCCTGCGTGACCTCGCCGCGCATGACTCGCTGAGCGGCTATCTCAGCTTCGCCGCGGAGCTTGCCGGCGCCCAGCACGAGGCGGCCGCACACCTCGCGGCGCCGCTCCCGGATCCGGCCGACCTCGCCCGCTGCCGCGAGCACTCGATGCCGCCGCTGCCGGCTCTCGG